>DAOOSE010000089.1:0-4953 GCA_035389625.1 bacterium | reverse complement strand
GTGCTTCCGGCATAAAAACCCGCATAAGCAAAGGGTCTCGGTCGTAACCAAACATACGGCAATGCTGCCAAAATGTATCTGCTTGCGGCGACTTTGCCGAGCGGCAATAATAAACAGTCTGCAAACTTTTGAATGTAACGCCGCGACCAAGGCTGTTTCCGCCTATAACAATTGAAAAGCCTTCCTCGAAATTTAAGCGCGAATTTCCTTCGGGGCCAGAGTTCATTGTGTAAACAGTAATTTCCGGTTTTGCTTTAAGAAATCCAATAACCTCGTTGAAGTCCTTGATATCCGGGCGGGAGGTTTTTAGGTCGTCCCAAGCATTCTTGAGTCTGGCAAAAACAGCCTTGTCATCAAGATTCTCAAAAAGGTAACGAAGATACTCTACTACCTTGGACTTTATCTTTTCGTGGTCGTTGATTCTAATACTTGGATGAACTAAAAAATTGCAAGCGTTTGAGTCGCCCCTTAAATTAATATGGGCGCAGGTTACAAGATAAGTTTCAACTGCTTTCTTTAATCCCTCAGCGATCTTCTCTTCTCCGAGAAGCAAGCTCAACTCATCATCGGGAGTGAACTTATTTGTGAATGGTTTTGGCTTTGTATAGAAAAATTCTCCCCCAAGGTAATTTTTTCCTGGCGGGAAATAGTAAACGAACGAAGGTTTCCATTCCGACTCGCCAGACTGTAAAAAAAGCGATTGAGGCGTGGCCGTAACTTGTAAATAAAAACTGCTAGTCGAAAGATTGAGCATGCCGTGAAGATGATTATTTATCGCGCTTTGCTCTTCCTGGTTTACTTTTGTATTCAAACTTGCTGCGTCCGCCTCATCGTCAACGATAAAAATCGGTCTCCCTTTGCAAAGACCAGACGATCCAAGTATATTTCGCCACTTTCTCAGTATTTGAGAGTTCTTTTTCAAAACGATTAATGCCGGCTTTCTTGTTCCAACTTGCCTTAAACGCATTTCATCGTGTTCATCACAGACATTAAACGTGTCCATTGATGCGAGTGCTCGGCCGTAAGTTTGCTGCTGTAAAGCACTAATGTCGCTAGTTAGCAAAACAAAAACCTTAAAAGCATCGTCAGCATCAGCTGTGGCAGCCATAATACCAAGCATTTGACCGGTTTTTCCGCTCTGAACCTGACCTAGCAGCAAACCTTTAACGTGCTCCTGGTGACTAAACGATTCGATTTGTTCCGGAATTATTTTCTTCAGAGTGTCCTGAATTGACAAGGCAGCTTCCGGTGAAGAAGCGTTTAAAATATTCAAATACGAGTTAAGATGTTCAGGCATTCCTGTTTACTCCAAAGTCTAGGTACCATTTGCTAGAATTGCTAATTTTTGTAAGCGATATATTCGATCTTCCGTATTTATTAAGGACCTCATCGGTTACCATCTCCCCGGGATTCAGGACACCTGCGTATTCTAGCCTTCCTTTAATCCATTTGCCTAAAACCTTCAAATCGCTCTCGGATCTAAAGTTTTTGCTATAATCACCGCTAACCTTACAGCGAAATTCCCATCCGTCGTCAGTAATGACATCGAAAGCGCCGCTGTCGCCGTGCGAATCTGCTCTTGGATAACCGCCGATCTCAGTAATGCTTTTTGAAACGATAAGTTCTATTTCATACCATGAGCGGGGAATTACGAACCCTTGTTGATTTCTCCTTCCCTCGCCGAAATAAACATTAAGATTGCTTTTTGGGGACTCATCTCCCTTTAACGGGATATTAAATGTGAGCTTCGACAGATTTCTTCTAGAAGCGAATACGTCGTTTTGGGTCGCTCTGTAAACTCCGACTTGATCATTGAGTAGATCGTTTTTGGGTTCGACGATCTTGAGTTTAAGCGACTCGAATGGCTTAGAAGAAACACCGATCAATTCTCCGATAAACACGCTTAGTTCTCGCTGGCGTTCACTATCGTCGAATAAAAAATCGGCTTCATATTGTCTTTGGCCATCGATAATATTGGATAAATTCGACGAACCGATGATCGAACCGATTAATTCGTCATTCTTAGAAAAACAAACGATCTTGCCGTGGAAAGGAAAGGTAGTTACCATGTGAACCTCGCCTAATCCTTTGGCTTGAAGAGAGGTATTAAGATTGGCAAGAGCCTCAGCTTGAACAGCAGTTAATCCCTCAAAATAATGCATTCCGACACAGAGCTCTGTCCGCGGTCCGCCGTTTTCAATAATTATCTTGTTAATATCCACTATAGAATCAGTAGAAATATATCCAGTTGCGATCTTGACTTGGTCGGCGCTTTGAAGCAAACCCCGAAAAACATCGGGATACGATCTAAACCGTGTTCTTAGAGGTGATAGATTTGAAAAAAGTAATGGCATCTATTCTAGAGCTAATAGTAGGCGTCTAACAGTCAAAAGTCCAGTTTTAACTTGTGTAGTATAATCAACGACATTCTTCTGGTTGACCACAACAACCGAGTTTGCCTTAAATGCTGGCAGCAGGTGCTCGGCTATTGCTTTAGCCGCAACTGGCGGAACAGAATTGCCAATTTGCCTCCGTACTTCAGTAATCGAGCCCTCGAAAACGAAATTATCAGGATACCCGAACAGTCTTGCCCGCTCCCGATTGGTCAATGGACGAGGCTCTTCAAAATGGTAGCCCCACGTACCGCCGCCGCCGCCGGCAATAATTGTTGTTGATGGTTTGTTCCTGTCTAGCCTTCGGTACACATGGCTGATCATACCCTTTACATAATACGGACTATCTTTGGGTAACGCGCTGAAGTTTCCGCCTTCCGGAATAAGCTTCAACATTTCCCGAGTTTTCTCTTTAATGTTCTGATGCTCGTTATTGTACGGCACCTTCTCTGCGCCCTCAAGCGCCTGTCCCGCGGTAACGTAGGTTTCTGGGGTATGTGTCGGCTCAGGCTTTGAAAATTCAAATTCCAAATCATGTCTCACCCCAACTATAAGCACCCTTTCTCGTAGTTGAGGTGCTCCGTAGTTGGCAAAATTATACAGATTTATGTCTATTTTATAGCCGACTTCAGCAAAATCTTTAACAATTTGCCTAATGGCTTTTCCGCCGTTCGCAGTGAGCAATCCCTTTACATTCTCAGCCACAAAAACCTTTGGCATTTTTGTTTTTACAGCTTTAACGAAGAAACGATAAAGGTTGCCCCTGTTCGTTTCGAGACCTCCACGTTTCCAAATCATAGAAAAATCCTGGCAGGGAAACCCGCCGGTAATAATATCTACGTCGGGAGTCTTTTCGAAATCAATATCCGCGATATCAGCTTCGACAACTTGACCGTGGAAATTTTTCTTTAATGTCTGACAGGACCAATGTTCGTGGTCGTTTGCCCACACTACATCGTACCCGGCTTTTTCGAAGCCTAAGTCCAACCCGCCGCATCCTGAAAACAAGGACAATAACTTCGGTTTGTTAGCATTCTTATCTTCTTTCATGCCGCTCCTTTTATAACGTTTATGCTAACTATTATAAACGAAAGCTATTAAAAAAGCCGCAAGTTTTCTCACTGCTTTTTGCTTTCTCCAATATAGCACAATGATATTATTTACGCTAACAATAAAGCCGCAAGTTGCAACGCTCATTTCGTTCTCTCTCGGCGGCTCTTTTCGCGGCGAGTTTTTCGAGTTGCCAAAAACTCCACGCTCATTCGCCTTGTTCGTTCTCTGCATTCACTACTTGCCACCTAAGTGTCGCTCTGGTCGGCATGGCCGTAAACCCTTTTGCAAGTCGCCCAAAAAGGTTTCCGCCCAGCCTCCCGCGCATCTGTTCGCTCCAAGACTTTCCCGGTCAAGATTCAACCGTTAAAGACTTGGGCTCACAATCTTATAGAACAGGGACAAGGGTCACGGTGAATGTTTCTCCGCCAGTCTTCCCAGTTTATAGAACAAGAGGCCGTCTCGCCTCAAGGTTGTTTCGGTCACTTCTAAAATAGTCAGCGGAATCCGAACTCCACCTTGACCCGAGCCGTCCTCTTGTTCTGTGCCGTTTTTGGGACTGGACGGGACGGTCGATCCGCTTCTATCCTTCGCGCAAGGCTACGGACGGCGCAGCAGGCACGTTCTTATTATTAGGTTAATAGTAGAGGAGGTTAGGTATGAAAAGTCGAGAAGAAGCAGTATTAGAGCTATTGGAGGAGGATCGCAGGTATTCAAGGTTGATTAGGAAATACCAGGGTGATCAGGCAGCTTTAGCGACAGCAGACGAGTTGTATCAGGAGGGGGTTCGGGTGAGTGAGATTGCACAGGTGCTTGAAGATGATGAGCGAGGAGGAGAAGATGAACGTTAAAATGGATCGAATCAGATGTGAAAAGATCGCCATGGTTAACGATATGTTTCGCTTGTCCGGATTGGGAGTGATGCTAGCCGGAGGAGTTCAATCGGTAAATGACATCACTGGATTACTGAGAGCCGTCAGGGACTTCGATAAGTTTAATGAGGATAATGACCCCTGGCACGAGCATGATTACGGCAGACTGGACTGGTACGGTGATAGCGTCATTTGGAAGATAGACTACTACGATCAGTCATTGACCTATTGGGAGGATCCGTTGAGTCTGAAGTGCCGAAGGATCATTACGATCATGCTTACTGAGGATTATTGAATTAACGAGATTGAGCATGGGCCTGGTAGCCTTCGGGTTATCAGGCCTTTTTGCTGTTTTGATGGAGAAGTGAGCGCAAATATTGACGTAATCGGCTTGTCGTGATATAATATCTTACACTCACAGAAGTGGGTTTCGCACTCGGTGCTCAGAGAGGAGGGGCTCGGAAATGCTCATCGGAGCAGCACTGGTTGCGGCACTGCTTCATGCTCTTGCATATGGCATCTACACGGTTCAGTCCCTTAAGGGCAAGAACCAGCCAAATGCAACGACGTGGGGCATTTGGGCATTCTTGAGCCTTCTCAATGGCTCGAGCTACGCCCATGTGACGGATTGGGTTACA
>DAOOSE010000088.1:0-5028 GCA_035389625.1 bacterium | reverse complement strand
GAAGAAAGAAAAGAAAAGATTGCCAAGGGTTTGAGTGATGCCGAGAAAGCTGCCAAAAGCCTTGAAAACGCTGAAGCGGAAGCCAAATCAATTCGGGAAAAAGCCTTTAAAGAAGCCAAGGAAATCATAGAGGAGACCAAGAAATCAGCTGCAACTGAAGCAAGTGCCATCGTGAAGAAAGCCAATGATCAAGCCAACAAGGTGCTGAAACAAGCCAAGGAAGAAGCCGAAAATGAAAAGAAAAAGGCTTTGACTTCGGCAAAGCACCAGATCGGTGAGCTGATTTCAATTGCCCTTTCCAAGATATTGAAGGGCGAATTGAGTGATGATCAGAAGGAAAAGTTAGCAACGAAATCAATAAGCGAAATAGAATAAGTTAACACAAAGGGATGACGAATTAACTAAATAACTAATAACCAATAAATTAATTAGTTATCCGTTATTTGGACAATCCGTTATCCATTCATGAACCATGAAGATTAAGCCTGAAATTTACGCCAAAAGTTTGTTAGCAGCCTTAGAAGAAGGTAAGGACCGAAAGGTTATTGCTAAAAACTTCTGGGAGATGCTGGAGAAAAACAAGCAACGCAAAGATTTAGATGCAATCTTTGCAATTCTTGAGCGTGAATTTGCCCAAAAAGAAGGTAAGGCTCTGGTTTCAGTTGAGAGCAATCATGATTTGACAAATGAAGAGCTTGCCAACCTTACCAAATTTACGGAGAAAAAGCTTGGCAAAAAGCCGATGTTTAAGATTGTGGTCAAACCTGAGCTTGTTGGAGTTGTGTTGAAATATAATGATACTGTTTTGGATACGACATTGAATAGCAAACTTGAAAGATTGAAGCAGGTATTAGCGAAATAGCGAGATAGCGTATTAGCTAGATAGCCCCAAAGGGGTCCTTCGGGACAAACTAGCTATCGTTCGAACGCAGTGAGAACTTTACCAAGTATAGTTCTCGCATTCGCTCGAACAATAAATTCGTTATTCGTTATTTGGAAAATTAGTTATACATTTGTGTAAATATTGGAGTCCTTATGGCAGATTTAAATGTAATTGAAGAGTTGAAGAAGGAAATTTTGGCCTTTGATGACTCAGTCAAAGAAGAAGTAGCCGGCGAAGTCGCTGAGGTTGGCGACGGTATCGTCAGGATTTATGGCCTTCGCGATGCCAAAAGCGGCGAGCTTCTCACCATTGAGACAGCTGCTGGCGAAGTCACTGCGATGGTTTTGAACCTTGAGGAATCTACTATCGGGGCCATTGTTCTGGGCGACTACAAAGCAATCGAGGCAGGCAGCAAGGTGAAGACCACCGGTAGTGTGGCAGAAATCGGCGTCTCTGAAGAGATCATCGGCCGAGTCGTCAATCCTCTCGGCGAACCACTCGATGGTAAGGGCAAAATCAAAGTAAGTAAAACCATGCCTATTGAAAAAATTGCCCCTGGCGTGATTACCCGAAAGGGCGTGACTGTTCCACTCCAGACCGGTATCAAAGCCATCGACGCCATGATCCCGATTGGACGCGGACAACGCGAGCTTATCATTGGTGATCGCGGTACTGGTAAGACTGCTATTGCCATTGATACAATCATCAACCAAAAAGATCTACCAAAGGAAAAGCGACCACTTTGTATTTATGTTGCCATTGGCCAAAAAAAATCGAAGGTTGCCCGTATCGCTGCTACCCTAGAAGAGCACGGCGCCATGGATTACACCACCATTGTCTTGGCCGGTGCCTCCGATCCTGCTCCCCTTTCCTACATTGCACCTTACGCTGGCTGCGCTATTGCTGAATATTTTATGGAGCAAGGCAAAGATGTATTGGTTGTTTACGATGATCTTACCAAACATGCCTGGGCTTATCGCCAAGTCTCTCTCCTTCTTCGCCGACCACCTGGACGCGAAGCTTATCCTGGCGACGTTTTCTACCTTCACTCAAGACTTCTTGAGCGCTCTGCAAGGCTTAGTGAAGAATACGGTGGTGGCTCAATTACGGCTCTGCCAGTGATCGAAACACAAGCTGGTGACGTTTCTGCCTACATTCCAACCAACGTTATTTCAATTACTGACGGTCAAATCTTCCTTGAGTCTGATCTTTTCTACCAAGGCATCCGACCTGCTCTTAATATCGGTATCTCCGTTTCCCGTGTCGGTGGTGCTGCACAAATCAAGGCAATGAAGAAAGTTGCCGGACGACTTAAGCTTGCCATGGCTCAATACCGTGAAATGGCCGCTTTTGCTCAATTTGCTTCCGATCTTGATGCAGAGACCAAAAAGACAATTGAACGAGGCAAAAGAATTACTGAGGTAATGAAACAGCCTCAATATTCCCCCATGCCGGTTGCAGAGCAAGTTGTCATTCTTTATGCCGTAACCAATGGATATTTGGATGGCTATCAAGTCGAGGAAATTCGGGAAGCCGAAGAGAATATCCTCTCCCGAGCCAAGACTGGATTGAAAGACGTCCTTGCCCATATTGTAGAAAAGGGTGAGCTTTCTGAAGCAGATGAGAAGCATTTGCAGGAATTTCTCACCAAAAACACTAAAAAGGTTGAGGACGCTCAGTCCGAAACCCCAAGCATAGCCGAAGAGAAAGATAAGAAATAACTATTGTTCGAGACCGTGGTCGAGAACTATTCAATTAGTTCTCGGCTTAAGCCTCGAACAATAAAAAATATTTGTTCGAACCGAAAGGTGAGAGTAGCTATGGCAAGTTGGCACTGGTTTGTTTATATTATCGAATGCATCGATGGATTATACTATACCGGTATGACTTGCGATCTCGATAAAAGACTCGAGCAGCACAGGGTAGGTAAAGGCAGTAATTTTACAACCAAACATGGGTTCAAAAAGCTGAAATATTTTGAAGAATTTACTGACATCAACGAGGCAAGAAGAAGAGAAAACCAACTTAAAGATTTCAGTCGCAAGAAAAAAGAGGCATTATGGAATTAATATTGTTCGAACGCAGCGAGAACTGAATTAACATTATTAAGTTCTCACATTCGTTCGAACAGTAGACCTGTCCGTTGTCAGTCGTCTGTTAAGTCCGTCGTCGATTTATGAATTTAGTACCTTTAAAACAAAACGCGGCCCGGATCGCTACCCGTAGGCAAGGACCCGAGCCGGCACGCCTTCATTGGCACCCTCCTTTCTGCGACACACGCCGCTATTCCTCCCAGGTCTCGGGAATGCCGAGCGCTGTCAGCGCAAAATGCATCCCCCGCAAAAAGCCATACTCATCCTTATTCAGGATTTCCTGGCCCACGCTACATACGACCGTTCCGCGCTCAACACGGAAAGTCAGCCGTCCTTCAAATCCCTGGTCAGCGTTGGATGCTGACTGGAGCTGGGATGCGACCAGATCCAGATCCACACTATCACCCCCTTCCTGCCGCTTGTTATACCATGAATTGGGAACAATGGCAAGAAAAAAATCGCAGACCAAGCTTTAGCTTGTTTAGAAGAACAAACTGAAGTTTGTTCTTCGGTAGTAGCTCAGGCTTTAGACTGCTGGCTGCTAACACGCTAAAGCGTGGGCTACAATTAAACTTTTGAGATTTGAGATTTAACTTTTGAGATTGCAATATGCCAAGCACACAAGAATTTCGCCGACGCATCAAGTCGGTAAACAACACAAAGCAAATCACCAAGGCGATGGAGATGATTTCTTCCATCAAAATGCAAAAGGCCGTTAAGGCTATTTTGGCAAACAGAAGCTACACTCAGAATTCTTGGAATCTCCTCTCTGCTCTAGCCAAAATCACTGATAACAAAAAACATCTATTTCTTGAAAAACGGGAAGTTAAACGTGTTTGCCTTATAATTGCAGGCTCTGATCGCGGTCTCTGTGGTAGTTTCAATGCTGATCTGCTCAGAAAAACTTTGAAATACTTCCGGGAGGGCAATTCTTTTCGTCATCCTGAACGAAGTGAAGGATCTAGCCCCGACTTGTCGGAACGTAATAGCGAGAACGCTTCGCTAGATTCTTCGCCAACCGCTCAGAATGACAAAAAAATGGATCACCTTTCGCCCTCTGATATCGACATCATCGCTGTCGGCAAAAAAACAGCTGATATTGCCAGAAAATCCGGAGGCAATCTGGTGGCCGAATTCCCCTCCTTTGAGCTTGGGGCAGAATTCTGGGAATCACGCCCTGTGTCTAAGCTTGCACTCGATGGATTCTTGGACAAGACTTACGACCAAATCCTCGTCATTTATTCTCACTTTGAATCTTCAATCAAGCAAACCCCGGTGGTTAAGCAAATTCTTCCAATCGAGGAAAACCACATCGATATGCCGGAGCTTTGGGAAAATGGCGACGACCCGACTAAAACTGAATATAAATTTGAACCAAATACCGATGAGATTCTGGAGCAAATTATTCCTATCTTCCTCCGAGCCCAGATTTATGGAGCCATGCTTGAATCTAACGCTTCAGAACATTCTGCACGTATGGTTGCCATGAAGAGTGCCACTGACAACGCCAGCAGCTTAATAGATGAATTGAGACTGCTTTACAATACCGTTCGTCAGGATTCGATCACAAGAGAGATCGCTGAAATAGCAGGAGCAGCAGAGGCGATGAAATAACCAGATACGGATAACGAATTAAAGCCAATAACTAATAAACTAATATTCGTGTATTCGTTATTCGCTGAGCGAAGCGAAATTAGTTATCCATATTTGAATATTGAAGGAGCTTTTATGAACAAAGGAACAATCACCCAGATCATCGGAGCTGTCATCGACGCTCAGTTTGATGAAGAATTACCAGAAATTTACAACGCCTTGGAGTGTGATCTCGATGGTAAGCGCCTGGTCTTCGAAGTGCAGCAGCACCTCGACAACACCACCGTTCGTGCAGTTGCAATGGGCTCGACCGACGGCCTACAGAGACACACTGATGTCTCAGACACTGGCAAACCAATCTCAGTTCCTGTTGGCGAAACTTCACTTGGGCGAATGTTCAACGTGATTGGTGAAGCAATAGATGGCAAGCCAAATCCAAAAGCGAAGGAACACTATCCT
>DAOOSE010000087.1:0-5043 GCA_035389625.1 bacterium | reverse complement strand
ACGGTGCCAACAAAGATGAGATTGTGCAGGATTTGGCTACCAAACTAAATGTCAACAAAGACGATGTTCAAAAGGTCTTCGATGAAAATCGAGAAGAGCATATGAAGCAGCGACAGGCTGATAGGGAAGCCAAGCTTGAACAAGCAGTCAAGGATGGTGTCATTACTGCCGATCAGAAGCAAAAGCTGATTGATCGCCAGAAAGAAATGCAGGCGAAAATGGAGAAAGACCGTGCCGAGCAGGAGCAATGGTACAAGGATAATGGAATTGACCGGACAAAGCTGCGCGACTATGGCCTTGGAATGGGGCCTGGAATGGGCGGCGGCAGAGGAAAGCACTGGAATTAAGAATTAAGAAACTGGTCTTATCGGGTATAAACAGACAGTTATAATGTGAAAACAAGCAGACAGGCGTCCGGACGGGCGCTTGTTTGTTCTTCAGTGCTATTAATAACCCCACCTACGCCTCCCCTTGATTCGCCAACTGGCGAAGGGGAGGAGAATATGAATGGTTCTCAGCAAAAATTCAGGAATTATGGTATAAGATATAATAGTACTAAGTTTCAAGTATTAAGTACTAAGTTGTCGGAAAATTACTATTATATTTATAGATTACAAATGCGGATATTAATTATTGAAGATGATCATAAGATTGCAAATGCAATCAAAAAAGGCCTGGAACAGGAATCTTTTGCCGTGGATGTTTCATATGATGGTAAGGATGGCCTGGGGTCGGCTCTGACAGTAGAGTATGACGTTGTCATACTTGATCGGATGTTACCAGAGACTGACGGGATTAAGATCTGCAAACTTTTGAGGAAAGAGAAAAAAAGAATGCCAATTTTAATGTTGACCGCAAAGGATAAGGTCTCGGATCGAGTTGAGGGGCTCAACTCAGGGGCAGACGACTATCTCGTTAAACCATTTGCATTTGAAGAATTATTGGCGAGAGTCCGGGCACTGTTGCGCAGGCCACAGGATTTGTCTTCGGGAGTACTGAATACTGCTGATTTAAGCCTTGACCCGGTAAAGTTCGAGGTTTCTCGAAGCGGGAAGACGATTGCTCTTTCATCCAAGGAGTTTGCCCTACTAGAATATATGATGCGCAATCCGGACCGCATCCTGACCAAGGATAATATTATTGCCCATGTTTGGGATTATGATGCAGATATTTTACCAAACACCGTTGAGGTCTATGTTGGGTACTTGCGCAACAAGATCGACAAAGCTTTCCCTGAAAGCGAGCAGCTAATTAAAACAATTCGAGGTTTTGGGTATAAGATTAGCAGTAAGCAGTAAGCAGAAAAAGTTGATGGATTTTTTGCAAAAAATTGGAAAAATTAAATTAAAAGACTTTGACAAAGCGTCCCTAAAATTGACGCTCTATTATGTTGCAATTGTTATGCTAATTAGTATCAGCTTCAGTACAGTTGTTTATCGGATTTCTTCTGTTGAGATAAACCAGGGGCTAGGCAGGCAGTTAAAAATGCTCCGAGACATGCAGGTTGACCGTCTTCCTTCTCCGATTGCCAGTTTTGAGCAAGCTCGATTGGAGCAAACGGAGGAGAGCAACCGTCGCCTTAGGCTGAATCTGACTTACTTCAATTTGTTGATTCTTCTTTTGTCTTCTGGTCTTAGCTACATTCTGGCAAGGAAAACTCTGGAGCCGATCGAAGAAGCAATGGAGGCTCAAAATCGTTTTACTGCCGATGCTTCGCACGAGTTGAGGACACCCTTGACCGCCATGAGAACAGAAATTGAAGTTGCCCTTCGAGACAAAAAACTAGATAGCACTGATTCAAGAAAACTACTTGAGAGTAATCTGGAGGAGATTGGTAAACTAGAGACGCTCTCTGGGGCGTTGCTTAAATTAGCTCGTTATAACGAAAAAGAGGATCTAGGATTTGAGTACGTTTCTCTGGCGGAAGTTCTTGCTGAGGCATATAGTAAAATTGAGAGCCTGGCAGAGGAGAAGTCGATTGAGTTTGAAACTAAGACTGATAATTTGGATATTTTTGGGGACAAACAAAGTTTGGTAGAACTTTTTGTGATTCTGTTTGATAATGCAATAAAGTATAGCCCCAATAATTCAAGAGTTTTGATATCAGGCGAGCAAAGGGAAAAAAGAACTATTGTGAAGGTTAAAGATCGGGGCGCAGGGATCAAGGCCTCTGATCTCCCGTATATTTTTAATCGTTTTTACCGGGCGGATAGCTCTCGATCGAAAGATAAGATAAATGGCTATGGTCTTGGCCTCTCAATTGCCAAAAGAATTGTTGAAATGCACAATGGCTCAATTTCTGCTGAGAGCAAGCCAGGAAAGGGCAGTACATTCATTGTTGAGCTGCCAAATGACTAAGAGCTATTCGCGGCATTTGAGTGGCAACAATCAGTTTACTATTTTTCCGTCTCTGATCTTAAGTACTCGATCGGCAAATTTCTGGACGTATTCACTGTGAGTGATGAGAATTATTGTTTTGCCTTGCTTTTGATTTAGGTCACGAAGCAATCTCATGATTTCTTCCCCTGTTTTGGAATCCAGATTTCCAGTGGGTTCATCTGCCAGAATGATCTTGGGATCATTGACAAGTGCTCTGGCAATGGCGACGCGTTGCTGTTCGCCGCCGGAGAGGAGAGAGGGAAGATGGTTCATACGGTGTTCCAGGTTTACAAGCTTGAGCATCTCCTCTGATCTGCTTTTGTCAAAACTTGAGTGTTTGGAAATGGCTGCTTCCACGTTTTGGATAGCAGTCAGAGTGGGGATGAGGTTAAAACTTTGGAAGATAAAGCCGATTTCAGTACGTCTGAGTCTGGTCAACTTTCTTTCACTCGCTTTTGATGTTTCTATTTTATTAATACTGATGGTGCCTGTGGTTGGACGATCAAGACCGCCTACAAGTTGCAACAGGGTGCTTTTGCCACTGCCGGAGGGGCCGATGATGACGATGAATTCACCTTCTTCTACGTGAAGGGTAATTCCATCGGCGGCATTAATGGTTTTTTGTCCTTGCTGGTACTTTTTGGTAACTTTGTCGATTGTGATTAGAGACATTTTGTATCCTCGAATTATTGGCTCGACTGTTTCTTTCTTCGGGGGTCCGGTTTCGAAAGTAACAGTCTTGCCTCGTTTATTATATGATCCGAAATTTAACTACCTCCCCTAACCCCTCCTAACCTAGGAGGGGAACCTATTCTAAATTTCTTAATGCTACTTGGGGGCGGAGTCGGGAAGCTTTGAGGGCAGCTAGAAAACCAGAGATGACAGATCCACCGATCGCGACTGCAGATCCCAGAAGCATTACTATGAGACTCAGGGAGGTTTTCAGGTGAACTGAAGTTGCCACAGCTGACGTAGTGCTCTGAGATTGACCACCGCCTGGCCCAAATCGTCGCAATAAGTTCGTTCCTGCATCAAGGCTAGTAACGTTGGCGGAGAGTGAAATATCGAATTTATTCAGAATGAATACTGCCAGTGCGCCGAGCGCCAGACCGAGAATGGCGCCAATTATGCCAAGGGCAATGTTTTCACTAACGATTTGGCGGATTACCTCGGTGTTGCTCCAGCCGATAGCCTTGAGTGTACCAATCTCTCTCGTTCGTTTGTTGATCGATGAGATGGTGAGTAGACTCACAATTATAAACGATGCGATGACGACGATGATGCTGGTGATGCCAATGAAGCGATTGGTCAGATTGGCGGCTGAGACAAGGCTTCCCGAAACCTGCTTGGCTGTGTCTTTCGAATTAATTACTTTTGCTCCGGTCATAATTCCCTCAAGTTGCTTGCTTGTCTCTTCGACCGATGTGGCATTGGCAGATTTAATTAAAAGTAGGTTGATCCTGTTTTCCTTGCCTGCAATTTTTTGAAGTTCGGCGAGAGGTAAATACAGATCGGTGGTGTTGGTGTAGAGCTTTGGATCTACTATCCCTACCACTCCATATTTTTTGCCGCCAAGGGTGATCTTGTCACCAACCTTTTTGCTTTGCTTGTCGGCATAGGATTTATTGATGACAATCTGATTATCGCCATTGAAGTAACTGCCATCGATAATCTGGCTTGGCAGAATCAAGCCAATGTTGGTTTTACTGGTATCGACACCGCTCACGGTATAGGTTTCTGTCTTGATATCAGTAGAGATCGGTCCGACATCCTGGGAATATCTACGTCTTTCAGTCGTAATTTCGGTGCTAAATTTCTTCAGTCGTTCAGGGGTGGCCGCATCCTGATAATTTCTTACTATGCTGCGGCCCTCTTCTGACCGAGGATCCAAACCCTTGCTTCTGATTTCCTCCATTGCCTTGTCGCGAGCATCATTCAAAGCGTCTCGTTCGGCATCGGTCATGGGGGAAATTTCCTGGTTTACCTGAATTTTCTCTCCTCCTGTTTCAAACTCAGCTGTGACTTTGGGAACTTTGCCCTCCTGGTGTGAGATATTCATGATCAGTCCCTGGGTATAGCCAGCCACCAGATTTTTATCGAGCTTTTCCGTGGTATTAGTTTCAAATGTAAGCATTGTGCCGGGCAGGAAAGTGTCGTGGATAAAATCATCGCCCGGATTTCCCAATTTGGAGAGATCTGTCGAGATCCGGTTTTGACTCATAAGTTCATTCCTTGTGGCCTCGTCCAAATCGCGAACATTATCTGTACTGACTGAACGTGAAAGCATTATGTCGGTGCCGACATTTTCAAGAGGGTTTAGGACCTCCTCCTGTGCCGAGGAGAGTCCAGAGGAGACGGAGATAATTAGAATAATAATGGCACTGGCGATCGCCAACCCGAATGTAATAGTTAAAGTTTTGCCCCAACGCCGAAAAATTTCAGCCAATAAATACTTCAAATAGAACATAAGTAACCCCTGTTTAATTATTTGGATACCTTAATATTAGAAGCACTAACTGAGAAACAGCTTAAGCGGTTGGTTGGTGGAGTGCAACATTTTTAAATCTTTGGAAAACGTGCTAAAGTGACAATAGATTTGAAAGAACAATATTCGGGAAGCACTATGGCGGGATTTAGCTTTTTTATGAAAAAAAAGCCAACGAC
>DAOOSE010000086.1:0-5092 GCA_035389625.1 bacterium | reverse complement strand
TTGTGCCCCTGCATGGGCTTGTCGATGTAAAGCGTGTGAAGCGAGGGAACGTCAAAACCGGTGAGCCACATGTCCCGGACAATGACGAGCTTGAGTTCGTCGTCCGGATTTCTCATGCGTTCTGCCAGCGCCCGGCGCTCGTCCTTGGTGGTGTGGTGCTTCGAGATATCATATCCGTCCGAGGAAGCGGATGTCATGACTACCTTGATTACACCTTTCTTCTTGTCATCAGAATGCCATTCGGGACGGATGGCGATTATTTCTCGATAGAGTTCGGCGGCAATGCGGCGGCTCATGGTAACGATCATGCCCTTACCATTCAAGACTGACTGACGCAGTTCAAAGTGGGCGATGATATCGTTTGCAACCTGCTTTATACGCTGTTCGCTTCCGATGAGGGCTTCGAGCTGGGTCCACTTGTTCTTTGCCTTTTGTGTTTCGGAAAGTTCACCCTGATCGAGTGTGGAATCGAGTTCCTGAACAAGCTTTCTCCCTTCATCGCTCAAGCTGATTTTAGCGAGCCGGCTTTCATAATAGATGCGTACCGTTGCGCCGTCCTCGACCGCCTGGGCAACATCGTACACATCGACATAGTTTCCGAATACGGCTGGCGTGTTTACATCGGTGCTTTCAATCGGAGTACCGGTGAATCCGAGATAGGTAGCATGAGGAAGCGCGTCGCGCATGTACTTGGCAAAGCCGTATACAATCTTCTTCCCGATAACATTTCCCGCTTCATCCTTGTCATCGATGGTTTTAGGTTTGAACCCGTACTGGGTGCGGTGCGCTTCGTCGGCAATGACGATGATATTGGTACGGTCGGACAGGGTCTCGTAGACATTCCCCTCGTCGGGCTGGAATTTCTGGATGGTCGTGAATATGACGCCGCCGGAGGCAACCTTGAGGAGATCCTTGAGTTGATCCCGGTTTGCCGCCTGAACCGGTTCCTGCCGCAGGAGCTGTTTTGAAGCGGCAAAGGTATCAAAGAGTTGATCGTCCAGATCGTTCCGGTCGGTGATGACGAGCACGGTGGGGTTATCCATGGCAAGGACGATCTTGCCGGTATAGAAAACCATGGAGAGGGACTTGCCGGAGCCTTGTGTGTGCCAGACGACACCACCCTTCCGGTCCCCGACCGGCTGCTTTTTTACATCCGGCACGCCATATTCGCCCGGTGGCGAAGCCGCTTCTTCCGCCTGAATACCTGAAATATACCCGGAAGCCCGAAGGGTCGATTCCACCGCGCGGTTCACCGCATGGTACTGGTGGTACGACGCCAGTTTCTTGATCGTTTGCATGCTTATGATGCCGGTTTCTTTGTCTTCTTTTTTTGAACTTTCAAACACGATGAAATGCCGGATGAGATCCAGTAGAGTTGCCTTGTTGAGCATGCCCACAATGAGTGTGTCCAGCGGGCTTATCAGATTCGAAGCTTCAACTTTCCCGTCGGCTGTTTTCCATGCCATGAAGCGGCTTAATCCGGAGGAAATGGTTCCGGCTTTCGCCTCAAGTCCGTCGGATATAATGAGAAATCCGTTATAGGTAAAGAGGGACGGTATTGTCTGTTTATAGGTTTCCAGTTGTTTGAACGCTGAATGTATTGTTGCGTTCTCGTCTACAGGATTTTTCAGTTCCATCACCACCAGCGGGATGCCGTTCACGAAGAGTATGACATCGGGCCGTTTGTTCACATGGTTTTCGATGATGGTGTACTGGTTGACGACGAGGAATTCATTTTTATCCGGATTTTGAAAGTCGATAAGCCACACAAGGTCTCCCCGTGTCTGACTGTTCTTCTGGTAGGTAACCTTGATCCCTTCGGTAAGCAGGCGATGAAAGGTTTCGTTGTTTACAAGAAGTTCGGGCGATGAAATTCGCAAGACCTGTTTGATTGCATCTTCCCGAACATCGGTAGAGACTGCCGGGTTTATCCGGGCAATGGCGCTACGCAGGTGCTCAAGCAACAACACCTCTTCGAAGGACGAGCGTGCAGGTGTATCACTATCCGGCGCGATGGTCGGGCCGTAGATATACTGGTATCCCTGTTTTTCAAGAAGCTCGATCGCGTAGTTTTCAACTGAAGACTCGATGATTTTACTGCTCATCAGATTCCCCGATTTGCTTGACCACTCTGTCAAAATCAGATTCGAAGAGTCGGTCTTGAATCAGGCGATATTTTTCATATTCCGTTTCTGCATGCAGTTTTGCCTCTTCAATCTGCCCAGCCCATTTTCTGAAACGAACAGCGCGTTCATTATTGATTTTAAAGCCAACGGCGATAATGGCTTGCAGATTGTAGTGTTCGACTTCCCGCTTTACTTCTCTACTTCCCTCGGATTGAACTATTAAGTATTTCTTAATAGTTGCCTCACGCTGTAATTCAGTGTCATCATAAATAGTTTTCAAATGCTGGTTAATGGCAGAAACGGTAACATCATACAAGGCCGCCATCATTTTTTGGGTCAGCCAAATGTTTTCATCCTGGTACAGTATTTCCAGATTTTCCGAATCACCGCCAGTTGCCGCAATGTAGGTCAGGTACTCAGCGGTTGAACTATGCAAGGATGCTCTTTTCTTCATTTCTTTAGACATAGTTATTTCTCCTCACTATTTCCCACTTTCCGCCTTTCGCGGCGCCGATACGTGCCAGACGTCCTTCGTTCGTTTTATCCGACGTTGAGAGGCTCTCTTCAATAATTCGCGCTTATTATGGGGATGTCCTGTGTTGAAAAATCTTTATCACTAGTTGCAAGCACAAATCCCTTATCCAAACAAAGAGAGGCGATACCTTTATCATTGAAATCAAGACTATCAACCGTCATGAACGAGAGTACATCAGCTTTCGAATATTCTTTTCCACAAATAATGAAGGGTTCCAGGCTTTTCTTAACAATCTCATATATATCGTTTTGGGATTGCATCCCGTTATCACTGTCACGGTATCGCTTAAAAGAGTAGCTTGTAGCAGTTAAGCCTTTTTCTTCTAAATATTTGGTATACTCTATTCTTAATGCCCTGTTTATTACTTCAGAAAGAACAATAAAATCGATTGCAACCGGGATTTGCTGTTGAATGCAATTTTTATATAGACGTGAATAAAGGACTGTATTGCTATTTCGGCCTGTTGGCCAAAAAATATCCAGAAACACATTAGCATCAAAAAACACCGTTCTTCCAGCTAGTTTATTGATCTCATGTATTTGTATACGTTCGGGCATTATTAATCCCCCATAATTTCATTTATCGATTTTTCAAGTCGCGCAGGATCCTTATAGAATAATTTAGCTGTATCAACTACACGTTTTAATAGTATGCGGTCAGCTCCTTCAAGTTGAATAACAGTAAGTGATTCTTTGATTTCACTTTCAGAAAAATCACGGTACAGTTGACCAATGGCGGTATTCAGGAAAGCAGAGGTCAGCATTTCAACATTTTGAAAAGAAAGAACGACTATTTTCCCCGATTTTAAGGCTGCGGATACTTGAATAAATACTTTTTCACCATCGTCGGCTTCGACGCAAAGCGAATTTCCGACTATATTAAAAACGTTAATATGGAGTTCTTCCATAGTTACTGCTCCTCAAAATAAGTCTCCGGAAAGATTTCCGTCTATGATACCATAGCATGATGAATCATTTGTGTTAAATTTCATAGTCACTATAGTTCCAGGGTATTCTGCAGCAAAATTTCCTGTTTTCTCACCATTTTCGTCAAGATTGTAATAGCCATCATTACTGATTATCTGCATTTCACCCTTGTTTTGTATTATAAATTCCTTCAAAATGGCCAGTCCAATCCCCCCGGAGATATCCGTTTTTGTAGTGTTTCCAGCAGATATTGCCCATAAGATTGCCTTATCAGCTGGTATTGCCCGATTAAAACGTTTGCTTACGGTATTTTTGAATCCAACGCCTGTATCGGATATTGTTAAAACCAGGCTGGCCCTTTTCGGGAAATATTGCCCACAAGTATAGATAAAATCACTGTTACTATGTATTTGAGCGTTTACGAATATTTCGTAAATTGATTCTGCCATTTTCTTTTTAAGATCGTTTGATATGGAAGGGAGTTCCGATCTATTGAAGAGTTCATTCAAAACATATTGATGAAAGAATCGAGTGTCAGTAGGCTTAAGCTTCAGGTATTTTATCGTAGTATTATTCGTATCAAGGACGCTCGGATAGCCAAAATGAGCAAGGAAGCCGTTTTTTTGGAGTATTTTTTTGACTGAATCGTTGATGTGGTCAATTCTAACGGTATTCAAGTCTTTTTCAATTCCGTCCAGTATGCCCCCAAGTGCAGCTGCAAGGTTTGCATCAAACCATTGCTTGATTTTAACATCAAGGCTATCAACCCAGAGAGATTTTGCCTCTTCGTTGAGATTGATCAATTTTTGATATCCGTCGAAATCGGAATGAATGTTATCAAGCATTACAGTTTTCAACACATTATTCCTTTGCAGTCAGTAGCTGCCATGTAAGCACTATTCCCAATTATGGCGGGAGCTCTATGATTTTGCTTAGATATTTTGCCCATCATTATCTCACGACTCCCAGCAAACCAATTATAAGTCCGAGAAGTCCAAATAGAATTACTGAATAAAAGGTTATCTTTTCTTGAAAAAGATTTCGCTTTTGTTGAATTAATTTTCGAAGTTCGAATCGACCGGAAACCGTAAGAATGTGACCAAAACTAGACCAACGCCAATACTCATTTTCTTCAACACCAGCAGGTTTTGGGTGAATTGGCAAATCGTACTTGATAGCCATTGCTATCAACTTTAATGTCTTTCCAGACTCCCATTCATCATAAAGTGAATATAGTTCATTAGATCTTTCGGCTTTAAGATTATTCTGCTCCATGGAAGTACCAGCTTGAGAGATTCGCTTTTTAAAGCACTGATCAACCTTAAGAATTGCTGACTTATAAGCACTATTTGAAAATAACTTGAACTTAAGTATCGCAAAAAAACTCATACTTCAACCCTCACTTCGCCCGATATAAGCTTTGGCAGAAGCGTATCGCGAAGTTTTTTGAGAGTGCGGATTTGGGTGCAGTTTTCAATAACCTTTATATTGATAGGTCCACATTC
>DAOOSE010000085.1:0-5097 GCA_035389625.1 bacterium | reverse complement strand
AGATAGCAAGAAAAGCATTGGAAGGCCGTTTTAGATAAAAATCCACTACTAACGCTCTCGTTTCCTCGTACGCTATGTTCAAGCCATTGACATAGCTCTTTTTTGTGGTACCATACGCTAGCTGCCCTAGGCAGGTTTCGGGGCTTCGTGGTGGCCCTTGTCCGGCATCAGTGGGATGCTAGCGGTCCTCGGTCGTTAAGCCGAGGAGATGCCGGACTAAACCCGGAAGCTGCCCCCCTCCACAAGGGCCGCTTCCCTGCGGGAACCACCCCCTTTCAAGGGGTTTTCGAGGGGGGCCGTGCGTTTCTTGCATTACGTCAAGCTTCTTATACGCCGGCCCTCCCTTCTTTCGGCTAATCGGCCGTTTTTTTATTGCTCAATAATTGCCAAGAAGGTCCCACCCCTTGACAAATCATGGTCTAATTGATATAATGCTATAATTTACTTAGGAGTGGAATGACCGTAAGAACAAAAATACAAGTAACAGAAATCGCCGACAATGACACCATCGTCCCTGTTAACTCAGGAGAACACAGGATCGAGGAAATAAAGCAGGAAATTCAAAGTGCTTTTACCCCTGAACATAATCTTTGCGCCGTTCCCGTCTGGGAATGGGGGGAGAAATAGAATCAGTACTAAGTACCACGTACCGGGTACTAAGTAACAAATCCGAGCAGTAAAAACATAGTTAGATTACTAAGTTTCTCATCAAACCACCTAGGACTCGTGATATTTCTATCGTTTGATTTATTAATGTTAGCGCTTGATCATCGGAAACATAACCAAGCTGACCGGCCAACCGAAGCATTGAACGAACCTCTGCACAAGAACCCTTTGCGATATACAAAAATTTTCTAAAGTCTTTGTTGCTTTTCCTTCAAAACCCTCGGCAATGTTATTCATAATAGATACTGCTGCTCGAAGTATCTGATCCTTAAAAGAAAAATCTTTAAGAGAGCTAAATATTTTATATAGATCTATAACGAGAAGATCGGCTTTTTGCCATGCAATAATATCTTCAAATTTCTCAATTCGGGTCACCGTTCTCCTTCAGTACCTGGTGATTAATGCTGTCCGATTGTTCCATCTCGGTACCCAGTACTGAGTGCTTAGTATCATCATCACCGCTATTCTTGGTACTTGGTACCTGGTACTTAGTACTATTTATTCTTTTCCCATGATACTTGTCATGAATTTCTCTTAGATGATGGTCTGTCACATGGGTATAGACTTGGGTTGTTGTGATCGATGAATGCCCCAGCATTGACTGGACAGACCGTATATCTGCGCCTGAGATCAAGAGATCCGTAGCAAAAGAGTGCCGCAAAGTATGTGGTGACACATGTTTAGTAAGACCGGCACGGATAGCATACTTTTTTACAATACGTTCAATTGAGCGAACAGTCAGCCTTCCCTCACGAATAGAGAGAAAGAGCGGCTCATCCTCTGCTCCACTGAGCGAACCGGGCGAAGGAGAAGAATAACCTCTGTTTTTCAAATATTGGTCAAGCCAATAAAGTGCTTCTTTAGATATAAATACGACTCTAATCTTTTTACCCTTGCCGAGTACAGCGATCTCTCCGCGCTCAAAGTTGATATCGGAAACATTGAGAGAGACCAGCTCTGAAACACGAAGACCGGTCGAAAAGAATAGGTGCAAGATTGCTTTATCTCGAAGTCCCGAAAGCTCTCCAATGTCAGGCTTTTCAAGAATTTGCCCCACTTCATCGCCTTCAAGAAATGTGATCTCTCTGTCCCCATTCTTGCCTACTGAAACCTTTTCAGGAGAGAGAGAAACTTCGCCACGAAAAGCAAGAAAGCGGAGAAAAGCACGCAAAGCCAACATGTGATAATTCTGAGTTGAAGCTTTCAGCTCTCTCCCATACATATCCTTGAGGCGATTAATGTGAAGTCTGTACTGTCTCGCAACCTCCTGGTCGATATCGGAGGGAAACAAGACGCTTACGAACAATTGACTTGACGATGACGGACGACTGACGGGTTCCTGCTCAGATGAGACTGTCTGTTGTCTGTTGTCTTCTTGTCCGTTGTCCATTTTTGATTTGTATTCTTCCAGATACTTCAGGAACCGATCCAGATACCTGCCATAGTTTTCAACGGTCAACAACGACTGGTTTTTTTCCAGTTCACAGTGCTCAAGAAATTCCCGCTTTAGATCGTAAAGATTCTTCATTGCCACCTATCCTGCCGCTGTTTGACCAGCCTGACAGCAACAACGCCGGAGGCAATTCCAAGCAAGGCGCCACCGATAATGTCCGAAGGATAGTGCAATCCTGCTCCGACCCTGCCAATCGCTACACCGATGGCAAGCAAGAAAAGTAGGGTTCCAAGCCTCTTGTGTCCGTAAAGAAAAACACTTGTCGCAATAGCAAAGGCAATATACGTATGAGCGGATGGAAATGAGATACTCGTCACGCGCAAGTCCTCCGTGATCGGACGAAGAATCTCATCGCTATGTGAAATAAATGGACGTGGCCGCCTCCAAAACAAAACGATGAAAAAATCAATTCCGAAAGCTACCGTCATCGCCACGAAAGTAGTAATAAAGGCGTTTATTTTCTTTTTCTGAATCAGATAGATATATGAGAGAAAGAAAAATACGATGCCGTATTTGGCAAAGAAAAGATAGGAATCATTCAGCCATGGCCGGTCATGAATAGCGCCATGCAAGCCTTTATAAATTAGGTAGTCATGACGTCGTATTGAATCAAATATGTTAAGCATACTGGTATTATAATCGAAAGGGCGAAAGGGAGAAAGTACTAACCGTCTACTCATCTCACTTCTGTCATTCTAACCCCGACCTGTCGGGGGAAGAATCCCGCCATTAACACTCCGATGGGATCCTCGCGCCACCTGCCGATTCGGCAGGCTTCTCAAGACGACACCGTAATTAGATAGGCCGTGAAAATGAATACCTGCGAGTTCTGACGTTTGAGAATTAAGTTTTGAATGCTATAATGTACACATGTTTCCCATCATCCAATCGATTATCATCGGTGCAATCCAAGGAATCACCGAATTTCTTCCCATCTCATCATCTGCTCATCTGGTATTGGTTCCATATCTCTTTAAGTGGCCCTATCACGGACTTACCTTCGATGTAGCTCTTCATTTTGGCACATTCTTCGCCATCATCATTTACTTCTGGAAAGACTGGATCGTAATAATAAAATCAGGATTTACTCGAAACTCGAAACTCGAAACTCGAAACTCTATCTATCCTCCTGATCTTTTGTGGAAAATATTGGTCGCCTCTATTCCAGCCGCTATCGTCGGGCTATTGATCGAGTCTAAAGTTGAAGAATGGTTTCACTCCCCACTACTCCTCGCGGTGAACTTGGCCGTTTTTGGCTTAATTCTTTGGCAAGTTGACAAACGTGCCACTACTCGATACTCGATACTCGATACAAGCTACTCGAAGGCTTTTCTAGTCGGTGTGGCTCAAAGCCTGGCACTTATTCCGGGAGTTTCACGCTCAGGCATTACTATCGTTGCCTCTCGTGCGATAGGCCTAAGTCGAGAGCAGGCTGCTCGATTTTCATTTCTGATCGGAACACCGGCCATTCTTGGAGCTTTCCTCCTACAGGCAAGAAAGTTGCAAGCGGGTGATATTACAATACCGTTTGTTATCGGAATAGTGGCATCGACTGTTTTTGGAATACTGGCAATCAGATTTTTGCTATCCTATTTGAAACGAAGTGACCTTAAGATTTTTTTCTGGTATCGACTAGGGCTAACTATTGTCATTATTCTAACCTTTATAGCAAGATAGTCCCCCTCAGATAACAATTTCACAATGAAATATTCTCTTCACAAAAACAAACAGCTAACATACCTCCTGGTCATAACAGTTTTACTGATTACAGCATTTGCCGCATCGATCCCCTTGCGAAAAAAATGGTCGGAATCCCGTGTTAAGCTAGGTGATTCATACCTGACACAGAAAAAATACGTTAGCGCTGCCCTAGAATACAATAAGGCAATGCTGTTAAATAAAGACAGTAAAACAGCCAACGCTCACAAGACTTTAGCGACCGAGTCAGCAAGCAATATTCTGAAGCTTGAGGAATTTTACAAGAAAGAAAATGTCCAGATGGCACTTGAAAATTTCGACAAGGCAAAAGCAATTCCCAAAGATGAGGTAATAGCCACTAAAACGGCCCGGGAACTGATTGAGAAGGAAGAATACCAACTAGCAATAATCTCTGCCACCACAGCCACTCAGCTCGAGCCATCATATCGCGACGGCTGGCTTTATCTCGGTATTGCAAACCTGAAAACATTGCAAAATGTGGAGCTCCCGCAAGAAGCAAAAAATGTTTACCTCCAACAAGCACAAAAAGCCCTGGAAAAAGCAAAATCACTCGATCCGCAATACAAACCAACTCTCGATTTTCTGGGAGAGCTAGAAAAGGCAAGGGATGGAAATTAGAAATTTCCAAACAGCCCTGTCGTCATTGCGAGCCCGAAAAGGGCGTGGCAATCTTTCTAAGAATTGCAGAGACTGCCCCGAATCAAACGAGGGATAATAATATATGGCTTCTCTTAATAATTTTTGCACTTCCAAAAGATTCGTTGTAAAATAGAATGAGTTGTTACTATACAAATGTGAGGGGCAAATGATCACACGAAGGAGTGCTAGATTCACAACGGTAATACTATTATTGCTCTCTTTTTTAGTGTTACCGTTTGCTGGAAATGTTAGAGCAGCAACTTCTTTTAATTTCAGTAGTGAACAGTGGAAAATACTAACCGAATCTTCAGGATCTGCAAACCAAGAAAATATTTACCACACACTCAACACTAACGATAACAAAAGAATAAAAGTTGCTTTTTCTAGACATTTCTTATACAAAACAGCCAACCAGGCTCAAATCAAATTTTACCCCTTGCATAAACTTTGGGTTAATGATGTGGAACAATCACTCGAAGCAGGAATGCATAATTCTGCGGAGGGATACTTTTTAAGAGTCGAGCCAGCAAGACCCCCTGCTCCAGGTAGCAGCGGAGGTCAGACAGGAGAATATGCTGTCGCAGTCGGGAGGTTATTCAAGTGCACAGCAGGAACCCTTA
>DAOOSE010000084.1:0-5150 GCA_035389625.1 bacterium | reverse complement strand
GAATTGATATCGGAAGAATTGCCCGATGATCAAATTCGAATTTATATCACCAAGGGTCAGTTCAATAAACTTAGCAAATAGCGCGCAAGATGAAGAAAATGATGGACCTAAAGACTATCACCGGAGTCGGCAAGAATATCGCCGAACATTTTCGCGACATTGGCATTAATTTCGTCGAGGATTTGAAAGACAAGAATCCGGAAATACTCTATCAACAAGCCTGTACTCACGCCGGAGTAAAACTTGATCGGTGCCTGCTCTACGTTTTCCGGGAGGCGGTTTACTTTGCCAAGGGCGGCCGTGATCCAGAGAAACTCAAGTGGTGGAACTGGAAAGATTAACTTTCATATATGCTTGCGCATCTCTCCGAGAGCATAGTGGTCTTGTGACAAAAGATACTAAACGGTAAAATAGAAAGTGTAAAAAATAGTTCTCTTGAGGAGGGGAATGCTAAAGAAAATGGTTTCGTCCGGGTTTCTGACCGGATTGATTGCCGGTATTGTTATCGGCCTGATTGTGCTCTATCTGGTCTTTAAGTTCTATTATGACATCGATCTTATTGCGCCGGCTAATTTGTAGGTTAGCCGATGAAAGCGCAAAAGAAAAAAACATTATTGTCCAAAGGCTTTGTTCTGGGTGTGGTTGCCGGTTTGGCTCTTACTGCCGGTGGCTTTTTGGCTTACAGCTATGCTCAGTCAGGAAAGATCATTCCTCCCTCTAATTGTTTTGATTGCCGAAAATGTTGCGATGCTTCCTACAGAAGCTGTGTTGTAGGCTGCCACGGCAACAATTTTTGCGTTCGTGATTGCGTTACAAACTGCACAAAATGCTATGGTGATTGCCAAAAACAAGAGGGCAATTAACGATCAATTTATAAGGAGTAGCAGATGACTAAAAACAAAAAAATAAAGCGCTTTCCATTACAAATTACCAGAGGCAGTATTGTCGGCTTTATTGTCGGGCTTGCACTGACAATCGGCGGCTTTTTCGCTTACAGCTATGCTGCATGTGGCAATAATCCGCCGACGAACGAGGAGTGCACATGGAGCGTTGACGAAAGTGATTGCAGTGCGCATTGTGCTGATTTTAGCATGTGCTGCAATGGCACATGCAATCGAAGCACACCTTGCCTTATTGGATGTGCAAAAGAAAAAAATAAATGCCACGACAAATGTCACGAGTGCTGCGAAGCTAAATTCGAAGAGTGCGATAAGGCCTATGATGAAAACGGTTCCGAGTGGTATCGCTGTTCCGAGAACCTCAGCAAGTGCAGAAAAGCCTGCGGTTACAAGTGGCAATAGTCCATTCTGTGCGCATTTCGGTTTTTGTTGAGTCCTCATCTTGAGCTAGCAAAAGGTGTATGCCAATTTGAGTAACAGCTCTTAAGGGGGCAAGTGAATAAGGTTAAGTATCTCTTAACGTATCGTTACTCCGAAATCATTCATGATTTAACCGTTGAATTTACAAAGCGGTATGTTTTAGGTGGCTTAAGTAACCTGAGCAACTTAAGTTCCGGTCAAAGAAAGCCCGATTATCGTCAGGCCGACCAGATGGATCAGGCGGCGAGAAGCGGTAAACAAAACATCGTTGAAGGGGTTGGCCAAAGCCAAACTTCATCAAAAGGACTAATAAAACTACTTGGGGTTGCTAGCGCCTCTTTTGAGGAACTCACCACCGATTATGAGGATTTCTTACGCCAGCACCACTTCAAAACTTACTCCAAAGACAGTCCCGAGGTGGCAGAGTTCAAGAAGCTGGCCTACCGCTTAAGCGACTTAAGAAACTTAAGCGATTCAGGCGAACTCATTGAAAAGCCCAAACTCTTCGGCGATCCCGAAAAGGACGCCAACTTTCTCTTAACGCTTTGCCACATCGAAACCTATTTGCTTTCCAAGCAAATAAAAGCCGCCGAGGATAAGTTTATAAAAGAAGGCGGCTACACCGAAAACCTCTTCAAACGCCGTCTCCAAAACCGCCGGTAATTGTTATACTTCGAGGCAAAGCCGAGAAGTCTGTTAGCAATAGTTCTCACTCCGTTCGAACAATATTACCTTATTCCGTGCCATCTCGAGCCCTAGCCGAGAGATCTTTTTGTAGTCTTGCGCACGATATAAAATAAGAATAAGATTTGCTAAGAGATTGTAGATAAAGAGGAAGGTATCAATGGCGAATAATAATGCCAAAGCGGATAGCGTTCAGGAAAAACGTTATAATTTTTATTTTGACACCCCGCTATATGAAAGTTATAAAGCAGAGAGTGTTGACGAAGTATTGAAAGGTGACGTTGACGGGTATAACCCCCTGAAAAGATGTGATACAACTTACGAAATCGAAGAAGATAGTGTTGAGCAATATGGCGGTTGGGATGGATATCGCAAGGTCTCTCTAACATGTAAAAGATATGGAAATAAACTTAGATTTTTTATTCTTCGTGGGAAAAGTGAAATAATGAAGATTGGACAAATACCTTCAATCGCTGACATTCAGTATGAAAAGATTGGGAGGAAATACGATAAACTACTCAATGAAAAAGACTTGCATAATTTTAAAAAAGCTATAGGATTGGCTGCGCACGGAGTAGGCGCAGGATCGCTGATTTACTTACGAAAAATATTTGAAGACTTGATCAACGAAACATTTATTGACCATACTGATGAAATTTCAATTAGTCCTACTGACTTTAAAGTAAAAAGGATGTGGGAAAAAGTTGAAATTGTAAAAAAATACCTCCCAAAACAAGTATTAGAATTGAATCCGCTCTATTCGATACTTAGCTCCGGAATTCACGAACTAGCAGAAGAGGATTGTCTGTTATATTTTGCACCGCTTAAGCTTTCCATACAGCTTATCCTCGATGAAAAAATCGAGCTTAGCAAGGCTAAAGCGAAAGATGAAGAGGTCAAAAAAACCCTTCAGCTAATTAGCAGCCAAATGGAAGGTAGGCTTAAGACAGGAATTAAGTGAGGTTCTTTTTAATGTCTTAGCCTCAAAAAACTGCTGATCAGCAGTTTTTTGAGTGGTTGTTGAAGTTCTTGTAGTCCTGGAGCGTGACGTTGGAATCGGAGACTTTGCTGTAAAATTTGTGTCCTACCTATTCAAATACATATTCCGGGCGGTTTCTTGGCAGCTGTTATGTTCATCCATGCATCTTTGAGAGCAAACCGGGTCTTTTACTACGTTTATGCCGAAGATTCCCGAGATTACGCAGCCCGATTGACACCGTGCCTCGGTGTCTGAGCAGTATTTTGCCGAATAGCAAGGCTGCCGCTGGCTTCTCGGGGGCGAGTCAAACTGGCCAATACAACTATTGTATTCGTTCATACAGCGCTGAATGCAATCATTGTCGATTGTTTGATGACCCAAACCCCAGCCAAAATCATCCTTTATGCAAAAACCATCGCAGTAATTTTGTGCTTCCTGGCAATAGGCGCGCGAAGGGCACATGTTATCGGAATTCATCGGGAGAGGATCGGAATTGGTTAGTTTTTGGTAAAAAAACTCACCGGCAATGACAATTACTATTCCAAAGATCCCGACCAAAAAACCGATCAGGAACCCCCGGCTGAAAATATTATTCTTTTTATTTTTTGTTTTGCGCATAGAACCCTCGAATTTACGGTTTGATGAAATCGCTGATTGGTGTCTTGATCAGATTGGGGAAGTTCTTATAGTTCTGTAAGGTCACATGGGAGCCGGGGACGCTGCCGTACACTTTGTTGTATAGATCAGCAATTGTAAGATCGGGATCGGCTTGAACATGCTTGATAAATTGATAGGTAAATTGGTCGGCTAACCATTGCCTGATCTTGGAACTGTAGTTCGCCCCGTAGGAGACCTCCTGGTCAGAGGCGGCGCTCAGGAAAAGCACATTTGGCGTCGTAATATCTTTACCCATTGCACCACTAAAACAGGTTTCCAGGACAACGAGCATCTGGCGGAATTTTTTCTTGGCCGCCATCTCTTCAATTACCGCTTTGAGTTCATGCGAGGCAAGGGGATTGCCGTGGGAAAAACGAATCATGCCTTCATCCCCCAGTTGGCTGGAGGAATCAGTAGCTGTACTACCGGTTCCACCGTGGCCGGCAATGTAGATAAGCAAATTAGTATTCTTGTCTGAATTAAGGCTAAGTAGTGTTTGTCTGAAATTATCAACCGTGACTTTTTCACCCGAAAGATCAATGGCCGGATTTGCATAGTTGTCGCTTCCATCTTTGACGTGAAACAGGCTGGGCTTTGGGTTGTTCTTAGCATAATTTGCCACATCGTCGACAACCAAGAGGTGAATCTTGTCATCGCTAAGCCCTTGTGATTTGAAAAGCTGGTACATGGCAAAGGCGTCGGATTGATGGCGATAATTCTGCCATTCGTCAGAGGTGGCCGCAATGACCGCTTGGAGATCCTTTTTCTCCGGCAAGGTGTGAGTTGTTGTAGCCTCAAAATTGGTTTGGCGAATGCTTCCAACCGTACCGGCCGCAGAAACGGCCCGGCCACTGTCGGCAGAGATTAGCTGCTGGATGGTGAATTTGCCATTTTCTACCCTTGAATAAGCGTAAAAGGTGCCAACCGGATCGACTCCGCTGTCCTTATCGTAAGCAACAATGCCTGTGGCGAGTGGATCTATCGTTGGGATATTACCGCTGGCGATATCGTCCAACATCTGATCGAGTTGATTCCAGCCAAATACCTTGCCACCAATATCGCCAAAGAGAACATTTCTCAGAGATTCAGCTGTGTTTTCCTTTATCGAAAAAGGCAAAATCGAGTATCGGTGTGCGTATTCCTGACGGGTCAAGGTTGCCGCTGTAAGCATGAATGCATCATACGTTGAGGCCATCATGTTCGGCGGATCTTGTTTGAACTTTTCTAGGTAGGCTTCATCAAAACCGCTTTTTGGATCAGTTGATGGACCGATCAACTCCAGCCCCTCGGCTTTTTCACCGAGCGTTTCGATGAGCGAGTCAAAACCGGAAAGATCGGTTAAAAAGAGTTTGGCTCTAGAACCAGTTTGGTCAAGTCGGTTTTTTATTTCAGCGGTATCCTGGGGAGTCGTAGCCAAGATGATATAATCGGGTTCTTCGGTGATTGCATTGGATACTAATGTATCGTAATCGGAATCAGGTCTTAACGCCTGTATCGAAGTTATCTCCATG
>DAOOSE010000083.1:0-5182 GCA_035389625.1 bacterium | reverse complement strand
CATGGAAGAGAGCATTTGTAGCAACTATGACGGGTTTTAAATATCTTTGGCATTTGGAAATAATTCTCTTTTGTACGACAGGGACTTCTTCGAATGGAATTTCAACCCCGAGATCACCGCGAGCCACGATAATTCCGTCTGAGGCCTGAATAATCTCGTCAATATTGTTAAGTGCTTCTCGGCGTTCAATTTTTGCAAAAATTTGGACAGGATGGTCGCCGATAATTTTTCGGATTTTCTCAATGTCTTCTGCTGAGCTGACAAAGGACATAGCAACAAAGTCAACACCGGTTTTTAGTGCAAACTTAAGGTCTCTGATATCTTTCTCTGTGAGGGATGATGTTGTAAGTTTGGTGGTAGGAAGATTGACCGCTTTTCTCGGGTAGATAACGCCACCTCGAATAACTTTTGCCGAAAATCTGTGTCGCTCGGGAATGACATTTGTAATGACAAGTTCGAGTGCGCCGCTAGCTATCAATATCGGTTCGTTCTTTTTGACATCGACATGCAAATAAGGGTCGTCAATGACCAGGTCTCCCTCGCTTTTATCCTTGCAGGGGGTGGTAACAAAATTCAATATATCCCCCGAATCCACGGAAATGCCTTCGACGGGAATGTCGCCGCCAAGCCTGATAATTGGTCCACGGAGATCTTGTTGCATTTTGACATTCAGCCCGTGCTTTTTGTTGATTTCTTTGACAATCGCAAGGCGCTCTTCGTATTCTGAGAAGGTGCAGTGTGCGAAGTTATTGCGGAGAATATTCATTCCGCTCAAAGCAAGTTTTTCGATCATTTCCTTGCTGTGACTTGCAGGTCCGATAGTACAAATGATTTCTGTTGTCATGCTCACTCCAGTCTAATTTTTGTTTAATTTAATTGCCGATGTGGTTTTAGAATTTACCCACAATACCACAATTAAGCTAACTAGGCAACCTTACCGGTCTGGGCAGGGTTCATAATCCTGATAAGAGAATCCTTTGCCACACAAGGTGTTGGAATGTTTACAATATTTCCTGCGTGTGCAACTTCAATTTCTCCAGATTCGGTTCTTAGGGAAACTTCGGATAAAGAAATAACTTTATCGGGAGTAATAATTTCAGCAGATGAATTGGAGGGAAAGTAATTTTTAACCTCAACTCGGGACATTTTTGTTGCCTTGTTATAGCCAATTACTCTGCCGATATAGCCCCATTCGCTGGTAGCTTTTGATTTTTCGTAATTATTGCTTGCTTTGTCTGGTTTATTTAAATAAAACCCGGTTGTAAATCCCCGGTTGGAAGTTTTTTCAACTTCTGACTTTAGTTCTTCCTGTTTTTCCCTATAAGTTGATTCGTTTGTAAAATAGCTGTCGATTGCCTTGCGATAAGCGCGAGTGACAGTTGCAACGTAATATTCAGTTTTTAAGCGCCCCTCGATCTTGAATGAGCTGATACCGGCACTAATTAGCTCTGGAATATACTCAATCATGCAAAGGTCGCGGGAATTAAGGATGTGACTTCCTTCTTCGTCCTCGTAAACGGGGAATATTTCTCCTTGGCGATAGTCCTCTTCCAGCCCATAAAGCTTGTATTTGAAGCGGCAGGCCTGAATGCACTCGCCTTTGTTTGGATCGCGCCCGGTCAGGTAATTGGAAATTTGACAACGGCCGGAATAGGCCATGCACATTGCACCATGGACGAAAGCCTCCAACTGCAAATTGTTAAATTGCTGAATTGTTAAATTGTTTTTAATGATTTTTATTTCATCTAGTGATAGTTCTCTTGCTAACACAATTCTCTCGACGCCTTGATCGGCCCAGAATTGAGCAGTCAACTGATTGGTAGTGTTGGCCTGGGTCGAAAGGTGAATTGGAATATCAAAAATATCTTTGACGAAGGCAACCAGTCCAGGATCGGCAATAATTAAGGCATCAGGATTGAGTTTGATCGTTTCTTTGATGTGAATCTTAAGCTCCTCAATATCTCCCGGGTGCGGGAAGGCATTGATGGTGACAAATACCTTTTTGCCGATCGAGTGGGCGTATTCAATTCCCTCTTTCAAATCTTTCTCTGTAAATCCAACCCTTGAGCGCATGGCAAATTTGGGCGTGCCGCAGTAGACGGCGTCGGCACCGTAAAGAAAAGCCATCTTGAGGATATCCAGATTGCCAGCTGGGCTTAGGAGTTCAGGTTTTTGTAAACACCCAATTGTTACATTATTAAATTGTTGCATTATTGGTGGCTCAATCCTTATTACCTTAAAATCCAACCTACGAGGTTGGATTTTGTGGCTACTATAACAAATTTATTTATTTGCGTCTAACTTTATCGAGTAATACTAGCCACATAAACTTTGGTATTGCAAGTTGTCGCCGAATGCGGCTGGGCTCGATAATTAGACGATGAAACCATTCAAGTCCTGATTCCCGCATCCATTTCGGAGCACGCTGCTTCGTGCCGGCAATGAAATTGAAAGTGCCGCCCACTCCTATGCCGACCTTGGCACATGTTCGATCTAGATATTGGGCTAGCCATTTTTCCTGTTTTGGTGCACCAAATGCTACCAGAAGGATGTCGGCTTTGGAGCGATTCACTGCTTCCACAATTTCTCTTGACTGCTCAGGAGTGCCAGAGTGGACCCCGGCGATCCGCAGATCAATTATGTCAGTCTGAAGCTTTAAAGCAGCTCTTTCAGCGACAGTAGGTGCGCCACCTAAAAGAAAAATGCGATATTTGTTCTTTGCGGCAATTTTGGCGATATTCCAAACAAAGTCGGCACCGGAAATTTTTTCAGGAATCGGCTTTTTGAAAAATCCTGGTGCAAAGGGAATGAGGATAATTGATCCAAGCCACTGCAAAAGAATAATTATTTGTTTAATTCCCGCGGAACCTGGGGCCGATAAAGATAAAAAACGAGCAGCCCAGAGCATTCCAAAGCCATCAGGGAGGTTAAGTCGCGATTTTTCATTCAAAATCTTTTTGAAACCTTTGTCCTTTTGTGCTTTCATTATAAACTCAACATTAGGGGTGGCAAGAAGGCTTTTCCCCCCTTCTTTCATAAAATCAAAAAATGCTTGCTCTGTTTTGGCAAGAGTAAGAGTACTGATTTTAATTCCTAATATTTCCGTTGTATCTCCAGATATGCTCATGAGGGCTAAATTGTTGTTGCTTCAAGCTTAGTAATTCTCTGCTCGTGATCGTCGAATTTTTCCAGAAAAGCTTGGTTGGTTTCAATCAAGTCGTTGATTTCCCGGTCAATTTTTAAAAATCTTTCATCCATTCTCATTTTTGATTTTTCAATTGCAAAATCGACAACGTCGGTGACGACAGTCCTGATCTGATCTAAATCTTTTTTAGTAAGCGTCATAGTTCTTCCTTGATTCATCCAAAGCTCTCTTTGATTATCGTCCAACAGGAGAGAAAAATCAATTAGATGGACTGTTACTGCTCCTTGCCACCTTGCTGGAGTTGACTTCGCAGCACGTTTAACCTTCTTTGATTGAGTTCTTCTTCTGTTTCCTGGCGAGAACCAAGAAATGACTGCTCTGTCTCTGAATTATCCTCTCTTTGTGTCTGAGTGTCGGGTGTTCCCGTAATATTGGGTTCGGCTATTAATTCAGATCCCATGCCAATCGGAGCAGAGGCCTGGCTCGGTTCGGTTCCGCGACCACCAGGAGCGGAGGCGGATTCGAGCTCAGTAGCTGCAAGACCAAAATAATCGGCTATCGAATTTTCGGATACTGCATTCAATTGATCCACTAGATGCCTATTAGGTGATCCGTCTTTGTTCTTCAATGCTCTCAAAAAAATTAATCCATCAACTGAAACCAAGTATTTCTCAATACTTGCCATTATACCACGCTTGGGATCGTACAATCGTATATTAGGCAAACTTCTTATATCTGCCTTTCCGTAGTAATGGCTAGTGAAGCGCAAATCACAGATTACATGTATTCTGCCGACCATAAATGTGCATATCTTGGCGCGCATATCGTAATGCGATTCATCGATGTAGTAGCCGGAAAATCCCTTTTTTTTGTTCAAAACACTTGTCTTGGTTATCTCGAAAATCCCCGAGTTATATTTTTCCAGACAGGTAGACATTCTCTGGAGCATTTGCTCAAAGGCTGTTTCCAGCTCGCGTTCATAACGTGCGGTCACTTCTCTGGCCTCTTTTTCTCCTTGTTCTCTGTGAGAGAGTTTGGGTTCGCCACCAGTTTCTTCTCGCCCCCGCCGTTGGCCAAATATCATCCACCCTCCTTCTTGAGACTATCTTATATTAATAAGTTTTAATCTTCTTTAGTGCTGTATCAATCGTTTCCTTAACAAAATCAACCACCTCGTCTTTCTCTTCCCTCTCTTCGATTGATGGCTGTTCTGGCCTTCGGTGAAATGGAAACCTCATTTAGCTCCTAACTTGTGCTCAGGTATAAAATTTTCCAAGACGAGAATCAGGTGGCGGCATTGTTATTGCTCCTTGCCACCTTGCTGTAGCTGGTTTCGTAATGCGTTTAACCTTCTTTGTTTGAGCTCTTCCTCAGTTTCTTGGTGAGCACCCAGGGTCGATTCTGCCGTAGTATTCTCTTCACCCTGTTCTCTGGCAAAATCATCAGTCGCATCCGGCATCCTTGTTGGTTCGGCAACTAGGTCTAGCATCCCTCCTTCGGGAGCCATAGCTGCAATCGGTTCTGTGCCGGTTCCACCTGGGGCTGGGGCTGATTCCGGCTCAAAACCAGTTCCACCGGTTAGTTCAACGGCTTTTTGGCGGCCAAAAACATGCGTTGCGATCGTAGAAGCATTAACATGCAGGAATTCTTCTATATATCTTTCGTCATACATGTCAACAATAGGCGACCCATTGCTGTGTCCTTGGCGAGTGTAAAAGCCCCCTAATTTTTTATAAGCTCCCCAAAATCTCTTATAACACACTAGGAGAACGCCATCACCCTGAGGATCTCGTTCTTTGAATGCTCTTTCGCTAAGCATTACTGTAATTCTACTATGCTTTCCCTGGACCTCTGAAATATCAATCCATTTGCTATCATCACTGAATCTTCCGAACTCACTGAATTTCTGTGCAATCAGATCAGAGTACTTCATTACAAAAGCTCCCCATTCCTGGCAAGCATGGTTAAATGCTTTTTGCAGTCGATGTTCATATCGTTCGACAACCTCAGTCCCCAATTCTCTTTCGAGCTCGGCGA
>DAOOSE010000082.1:0-5234 GCA_035389625.1 bacterium | reverse complement strand
CTTCTCCGCCGGCATGAATGGATGGAGTGCAGGAACAGTAACGAATGGCGCAATGAGACTGACCAACCCTGATAACGGCAGCGTTGAGTCAAAAAAGATAGTCGACAAAATAGATCTGAGCAAATACTCGACCATTGAGATGGATATTAATCTTAACGGCGCGACCCTTCTCTCAGGAGATGCTTCCGCCCTTTACTTTGACCAGGGTGGATGGAAATATATCTCGCTTGCTAATTTTGTCCAGAATGGAAAGAGTGGAATGCAGCATGTTTCAATCCCTCTCTCCAAGTTTAATTTGACCAGCCCAAATGCCGCAACCCTTGGCTTTCGTTTCTGGAACAGCACTAGCGGCAATTACGACATCGATAATATCAAATTGACTTCGGGATCAGCTACCACGACTCCGCCCGCAACAACAACGCCACCCGCTACTACAACCCCAGCTCCCGAGCCTGTGCCTACTACCAACGACCCACTACCCACTGCCAGCTATCTGATTTCCGACTTTACAAATGGCAACGACTGGAATGGCGGCCAAGTAATTGCTGTCAATGGCAACAATACTCTTCAGCTTAAAAATTCGATCAACGGGGCATCGGAAGCATCAAGGCTTCTCAATGGATTAACACCATCTAAGCATAATCGGGTGGAGCTTGATATCAATCTCAATGGTGCAACACTTCTCGGAGGAGACGCTTCTGCCCTCTACTTTGACCAAGGTGGTTGGAAGTATGTTTCACTTGCAAAGTATGTTCAGAATGGAAAAACCGGCTGGCAACACCTTTCAATCCCTCTCGCTGATTTCGCCGGATTGAATATTAATTCAGGCCTGGCAAAGATTGGTCTGCGCTTCTGGAATAACGCGAGTACAACTATTCAAGTCGATAATATCGTACTTAAATAGCAGTCATTGCGAGCCCCGTCCTTCGGGGCGAAGCAATCTTCAAGACATAGCAAAAACAGTCCGCCGATAAAGCGGACTGTTTTTATTCATGGCAATATAAAGATTAAAAATTGGGGCAGGAACAACAGATTTCTGGCACACACCTGTTGCTCCCCGTGCTGCCCCCTCCTCTTAATACCTTATTTCCACCTTCTTTCCCCTGTAAGAGACGACCTTCGAGTGGCTGATCCCGTTCCAGTCGTCCGAGACCAAGCCAACCCCCCCTCCCTCCACCTTCAGGTCGTATCTGAAGGGAGGGAGTTCACCCCAGGTAGCGATCCGATAATTGCGGTCCATCTGAACGATGATCCGCTCAACGGAACGATTGGGGCGGGTCCCTTCCACGAAGACGACGAAGATATCCACCACCTCCGCCTCCCTACCGAACTGGTCCTGCCCTCCCCAAAGGTAGACAGGGCGAATGGAGACAGGCAACGCCTCCACAAGACGCTGCACACGCTCGAGCTGCTGCTCGAACCCGACGACGTCAGCCGTCCTTGAGACCACTCCGAGCGCCAGATTCACTTTCTTCCTCCTTTGTCGAACAATGAAAACGATTATACTCCAAAAGCTAATATTTTCAACCATTGTAACATTAGTCAGACCAGCAACTTTCAAATTCCTCCAAATATTATCGCCATCCAAGCAACCGAACTTTAGATATCTTGCCAATGAAGAAATGTAGTATCCCCGATAAGGTTGGTAAGAATTAAAAATATATTCGAAACTACCTAAAGGAGAGCTATGAAAAAAATTCTTATCGCTTCGCTGGGACTGATGATGGCACTATTTGCCGTTGTCGCCCAGGCCCATGCAGCAAATAGTACCATCTCAGATTTCGAGTCAGGGACACTCGAGGATTGGAACAACGGCACCATCGTGTCAGGGTTTAATTCGGCCGATGCCATGCAATTGAGCAACGCTGCCTTCGACGGAGTGGAAAGCAAGAAGTACATTAATAATAATATTCTGGACGGATATACCAGCCTTGAATTTGATGTAAACATTAATGGCCAAACTCTACTGGAAAATGACGCCGGAGCAATCATTATTGATCAAGGGGGCTGGAAGATTGCTCAGATCAAAAACTATTTAAATAACGGCGCAACTGGTTGGCAACATGTCGTCATTCCCCTCTCTGACTTTTCGGACCTCGATATCAATACCGGAATCGCATCCCTCGGAATTAGAATCTGGAATATGGCATCTGGTACTTACCAGTTTGATAATTTTTCTCTTTCAAATAATTCAATGCCACCATTAGTAAATCCACCGAGTACACCAAATGGCACAATCATCGCAAATTTTAATTCGGGACTAAACGGTTTCAATGGCGGTGACGCTTCAAGCGGCTACTTGCGCTTGACGAATCCTTCAAATGGCGATGCTACCGTTAAAAAAGTAATCAATTCAAATATTTTAGTAAACCACACTCAGCTAGCTTTTGACATCAATTTAAACGGAGCCTCTCTTCTTCCTGGTGATGCCGCTGAAATCACGATCGACCAGGGGGGTACCATCTCCGTTCCCCTAAAATCGCTTGTTGTGAATGGAGTCTCTGGCTGGCAGCATGTAGTGATCCCACTTTCCAGTTTTCCAGGATTGAATCCAAACACCGGTATTGCTTCAATCGGTTTTCGTTTCTGGAACTTTTCATCTACAACAATTGACATTGATAATATTTCTCAAGATGAATCCTCCGCTCCACCACCTCCAGCAGTGACTATCGTAAATCCATCAAATTTATCATCATCAATTACCGACAACATCGTTACGCTCACTTGGACAGGATCAGGTCCGACCTACAAGATTTACAGGAACTCGGCAGAAATCGGACAGGTCAATTCTCCTTCATTCATCGATCCAAATGTTCTCCCGGGGCAAACTTACTCCTACTATGTCTTGGCAACTAATGGTACAAATAATTCTAACCCATCCAATACAATCGCGGTCTTCGTCCCACCAATTGCCGTGCCAGACCAACCACCATCAAATACTTGGTCGGCTAAGAGTATCGACAGTCAGGTCGCTTCCAGATACTGGGGACTATCCGATCCCAACCAGATCAGAGCACTTGTTCAAGCAGATAAATCACTTGGTGCCAAACAAATCGCTGTCGGGATCAATTATGACAACTACGATCTGCTTAAGCTTTGGGCTGATATCATCCACTTGGAAGGCTTAAACGTCTGGTATCGGGGAACATGGAATGACTGGGCAACCTGGCAAACTCAAGGCTTTGGTATTTCAAATCAAGAATATTTAAACAGAACAAAGCAGTTTATTATCAACCACCCCGAGCTTTTCAAAGAAGGTGACGCCTTCACCATGGCCGCTGAATCTGAAAATGCAGCAATGCTGACAGGGATAAATTCGGGGCCATTCAACGGCTGGAATGATTGGCTCACCTTCACTCGAAACCAGGTAGTTTATGCCAACGATGCATTCTCACAGATTGGATTGGGAGGCAAGGTCAAAACAAACTGGATAAACATGAATGGCTGGGTAGCCTGGAATATATTGGATCAAAACACGGTGAACACTTTAGGGCAATTAACACTCGATCATATCATAGATTGGACCGATGATATCAACACTTACAGAACATCTCTTTTTCAGGGCAATCCCGGAAACGGCTTCATCGGCTACGATCAATATCGCTCAAAATTCAATGTTCCGGTAATGGCTGGCGAGTGGGGTTATTCAACATTCAATCAATATGTTGATCCTGCTCACCAAAAGGCGATGGCCGAAGCCATCCTGACAGAATTCAAAGCCAGAAGTTGGATCACAGGAATCAACTACTGGGTCGATGCCGGCCACGCCTCAAGGCTTTTCGATAATTCGGACAACCTCCTTACTTACGCCAGACGCCCAGTGGCAGATACAATCCAGCAGTATTTTGCATAGAATAAATTACAAAGCATGAAGCAGGAAGTACGAAGTAGGAATTATGGAATTAAGAATTGTCATCCTGAGTCCGCCGAAGGCGAGACGAAGGATCTAGCTTGCGATAAAAAAGAGTAGATACCATTCCCTCTCGGAGCCCAGACTTTAGTCTGTTTGCAAATTTACAAGCCAAACCTGCCTGCCGGTAGGCAGGGCTTGGGCTCCGAAAAGAGGCCAAGAGAGAAAGCTTGACCCAAGACAAAGTCTCCACTTTGGGGAAGAGTCCCCTTTTGGGGCTCAGCATCCAAAAACCCGTCTCGCCGGTTGGCGGACGGGCTTTTGCTTACTAAGTTAGTCATTCTGAGTGAAGCGAAGAATCTTCTGACTGCTTGATGAACTGGAAGGTGTCAATTAATTTTTTGAAATCATTGTACTTGCCCAATGCCTGACCGGAATATGAACCATCAGCAATTTGCTTTGTCTTACTGCTTAATTGGGAATATTTAACATTATCCGATTGAGCTTTGCTTAGAACACTCCAGAGGTGAACCCTCGTGTTCCCGCTAAATGTCAGGGCACCAAAAAGAAAATACGAAGTCGAGTCAGAATCCTGAACCAAACCCCTACAGTTATCAAACCCAAGCGCAAATTTTACCCCGTTTGTATTTGAGGAAACTTTTGAGTTCTCTGTCCCAACATTTGTCATCTTAAAAGCATTATCAAAATTATCATTCAGACTTGTTTTCTCAAAAGAACCCTTTTGTGACTGATAGAGGGAAGAAGAAGAACTGCCACAAGCACCATCAGCCCCTCCAGCCTTTGTCACGTCTTGAGTATCTACAAATAAGTTTGTTTTTGATTCGTCATACTCACCACTCATATCTACGTGCAGAACATAATCAGATGGGTACTTAAAGCTAAATCCATAAGTCGTATTGGTATACGTCTTCCAGTCAGCAGTCTCATCAACGACTGTTGGTATGTCTTCAAGGTTATCTGAAGTTTCTTCTGTTGTCTCTACTGTCTCTTCAGTAGCTTCTTCATCTGCCGTTTTGTTCTTGGCGTCAGTGTAGTACCAGGCACCGGCACCAATGACGGCTAATATTACTAATATAATTAAGATCCAAGGCCAAGATTTCCTTTTCTTTGGCTTACTGGAGAGCTCTATAGTTTCTTCTTCGGGCATAGAAACTTCCTTTCGTTGTTTTCCCCTCCAGGGGAATGAGAACTTAATATTTATACTCTCATTGTAGTTTTAATTGCTAAAACCGCAAGTGTCGGTTTAGCACGCGATAGCGTGTTATGGCGACATTTTGATACACTACAGGCTGTGTGTAATATGATAGATAGCGTATAATTTATGATTAAGGTTTTGGTACTACAAGTTGAAAAGATCCTGCCA
>DAOOSE010000081.1:3584-5296 GCA_035389625.1 bacterium | reverse complement strand
TTTGCATTTTTATTAGTTCGTTGCTTTGATTTTCCCCTAATTTTTTAATTGAGTCGAGATAGGGGGTTAGGTCCAACCGTTTCGAACGAATTAAAATTTCGATGGGAAAATGCAATGAATTGAGAAAGCTTTGATATTGGAAAATAAGCGAATTCTGCTCCTGTTCACTTTTTAAATCGAAGTTGACAGCACTAACTTGCAGAACCAGCCGATATCCACCGGTTTTCAATATCACAATTCCGTCTTTAATTCCGGCAATATCAATAAATTGTTGTGTTGAAAATGAACCCATTCTTCCTCATTTCCTAATCAGGTCTTGGTGGTTTGTATCAATCCCGCGAGCTAAGTCGGCAATTTCTTCCGTTGAAACCTCTTTAAGTTTCACCTTTTGGTTGTTATTTTTCTGTTGATGATAGAGCTCAATTTGAAAATCAGTATCACTGCCTTGGAGCCAAAGGCGCTTTTTGGGTGCTCCTAAGTATTCAAGTGCTGCCACAAAGAAATCCAGGAATGGTCGTTCGTTCACCTTGACGAAGTCGAGGCAAAAAATAAATAGAGCAATCGGTGCTATCAAAGCATAGGAAAATGGGGTTGGAATGCTCATAAAGATGCTATAACAAATCCCAAACCCTATAACAGCATAGATAAACTGAACCATTGTTAATGGTCCGAGAATGCGATCTTGCATATCGATGTTTTGCGGAACCTTGAATCTCACGTAAGCCCCTCCCAGGTAGAAAAAACAATTGCTACATTGCTGAATTGTTATATTGTTGTTAGTGCTCCATGCTGAACTGTTAGCAATTTAACAATGAAACAATTTAACAGTCGATTTTGTTCCTGCTTTTTCATTATAACACAGTCTGTCCTATGGAGAGCAAGAGCCCGAAGACTAGCATAAATCTCGTGAACAATCTTTAGCTACAACTCAGATATAGCAATACAATAACTAATGGTATAAGTTAGTATTATCACTACAAGACCTAGTCAAAAATTCGCTGCAGCGTCATGGTTGACTAGGTCTTAAGATCAGCTTTTGTTAGTGTTCCCTTGTCCAAGAACTTTTCTATTATGTAATTTTCTCCCCGAATAATTTCCGAAATCATAACAAGAACACTATCCTCTACAAGTAGTTCTGCCGAAATAGTGGCAATTGCCTCAGCGCATTCAAATGGATGAACATATACACTTTCTTGCACCTTCTCAAATCCCAGCTTCAAGAGTTTGTTTCTGAGCATATCACGGCTAGTTTTTCGCTTGTCCGGAACGTCAAATATCACTACTCTCCATTTTTCGTCCCATTTATCCGGGCGATTGATAACCGGATTATTCAGATGATATTTATTAATTCGGTCAATTCCTTTAGGTGTTATTTCCCAAAATACCTCTTTTCCCTCGACAAACCTCTCGATTAATCCATGCCGACGCAGATATTGCATGCGCTGAGTGTAGTTTGAACGTTCGTTTTTTCGTACCTGCCAATATTTCCTGGCAGAGGCTCTGTAAACATGATGGGCTTCAAAAAAAGGAAGAGTAAGATCAAAAATAGAAAGCAAAAGCTCCCTTGCGCTTAATGAAACCATTTCCTTCTGGTATTCTTTCATTGTAGTTCCTCCGATTGCATAACCCTTTCAATTGTATAAGAAAGTCCGTCTTTGTTTTGTTGTTACAACACCTACCACTGACTACTTATTCTCTAAGCATATTCAATT
>DAOOSE010000081.1:0-3574 GCA_035389625.1 bacterium | reverse complement strand
AATGCTTGTCAAATTATACGCTGCAGCAGAGAAAGTGACAAGCATGTTTGTGAGGCTAGATTGCTTACTGGGTGGTTTTGTGGTGTGAACAAAGACAACGCAAGTGTTCAAGTAAGACAGGATTAAGAGTTAGTGGGGCAAAAGAGTTTACTTCCCTTTCGTTGGGTAATTCTAGTCAAGTGGTACAGTTGACATCGTAATTTGCAAGTATGAGTCTGGAGAATCAAACACTTCAGGATGGGTAAATCTGGCACAGAATTCTGCCACAACCGCAATAAGACGATCCATGGTTACATGATGGTACATTCTTGGTATTGGCACTGTCTTTTGGAGTGGTATAATAATCATAAACCAAATAAGTAAGGGTTTATATGTCAGAGCAAGAGCCATCAATAGAAGAACGGCGAGCGGCAGTGGTGCATGCGGTCAAAGCCAACATGGATGTTTGGGCTCAATATTTAGCGCGTACTCCGAGGTTCGGATTCACTTCTGTAGAGGGAGCCAAGAATCACTTATTGAAAGTTCAGGCGGCTGCTGAAAGCAGTGGAATATCAAAACTGGAATGGGCCGAGCAGCAAATGGAAGAGGTTCAGAGAGGCTATGAAGCTGATATCCGAACAGCGCCACCCCCCAATCTTACTCAAGAAGAGATTCAAGCGTTGCTTGTGAAAGCATCACCTCCCTCTTTATCTGAATCACAAACAGCAGTGCAGGAAGTCGCTGACAAAGAAAAGATGGCTGAGATTTCCGAGAAAATATCGTCTGGAGCATATGATGGTGCTGGCCATCTCCCCAATGGCTCTGATCCAGCTGAAACGGGCGATCCATCTTCAGCCCGCCAAAGATTTACAGAGGTTGTCGAAATGGATGAAGCCAGTCCTGAATTTATCAGGCTGCTTCATGCGGCTGATATTTATTGGTTTCCCTACTCGTCGCCGCCTCACTCGGAGTATACTCCTTATAGACTTCGTTTCCTGCTCGATGATCAGAGTGAATTTATGAATAGATCGATGGAAGAAATTCTCGAAATTATGGATGGCGATGATCTTGAAGAGAGGTGGCAAGAGTTGGAGGAAAAAAGAAGAGAAGAAGCTGCTGTGTCACCTGCTGATGGATCAGGTGCCCCTGAGACTCCTGGAAATTCTGGTCCACCTGCAGCACCAGCGCCTTCTGGGCCGAATTTACCTCCACTCGCTGATAGTGGCGGAGTTCTTCCTCCACCTCCTGGCCCCAGTGCTCCCGATGCGGGTATGGAGGATGAACCACTTGAGCACGAGCTGCGATTTCGAGAGATTATGGTGCTTCCTGAAACATTCCCCGATTTCCAGAGGTTGCTATTAGCTGCCCATGTTCATAAGATTGAGGGACATGACTTGCCTCCATTTATGCTTGCAGGAGAGAGGTCGAGTCTTGGTCGCGACTATTTAGAGAAAGTGGTAAAGACTGACTATCTTCCGATAATGGAACTTTTTGATCACTATAACCAGACCGAGCTGGAGGTAAGACGAGATCGCCTGGAGGAAGGAATACGATTTCTTGGTGAGGTATCTGCGGTTACGGCTGGTACAGATGACGAATTAAAAAGTGAGCTAGGTTCATGCATCTCCAGCTTTATAGCAAACAATTTACAGGCTGACAGAAGAAGAGAAGTCGAGGAATGGATGGATGGGCAAGTTACGCGGCCTGGCCTCTATGAAATTTGCGATCACTTAGCTCCTGATGAAAAATACGAATTGGCTCAGTCTTGGAAGAGTTGGCGGCCACCGTCACCAGATGCTTCCGAGGCTAGTTTAGAAGAGAAAGTCCAAACTGTCAGAGAGATTATGATCGCAGAAATTACTGGTCTACAAGGGGATGATGCTTATTATTTCGTAGATTTTTTTGATGATGACGTAAAAATGATAGTGGGAAAGAAGAGATGGAAAGCACTTCCACGGATTCACTTCAACAACCCCGAACCTCTACTAGATGCACTAAAGCCGGAAGAACTCGTTGAGATGCAAAGAAGGTGGCCGATCTATAGGGAGAAACGAAGATTAGGCAAGAGGGCCGAACCTCTGTGCCGCTCAACAAGCAGGAGAGTACGAGAGATTCTTGAGCCAAAAAAAGGCTGGGGAAGGCGTTGGGATATACTTAAGGTGATTGAATCAGACCTTGAGACTGCAAGACAGCGGATAGAGGCAGCAGAGGCCGAACTAGAGAGAGAAAATCGAGGTGAGCGACCAGCCGACAGCAGATACAGAAGGGAAAGACCGCCCCGTGGCAGAGAGCCCCAACCTCAAGGTGGTGGAGCAGATGGCGGTGAGCCGCCAGGACCAACCCCTCCTGGGCAAGTCGATTTATCATGGATGGAAGCAGCAGGAGGGGGTCAACGAGCTGATTCTGAAAAAAGTGATGATCGTCGCGCTTTCCACGAGAGGCTTCTACGGGACAATATGTTTTCAACCTTTATTGCTGCCACAGTAGAAGGGGGATTATCAAAAGTTGATGATATGGCTGTCCATGACTTGATCGAGCTAGAAAAAAGATATAGTAAGATTCAGAAGATTGTTTCGATTTCAGCCAGTCTTTTATTGACTCAAATACTAGCAAGAACTAAGGGGATAGCGGGTGCAGAAGATCGATCAAGTGAGCTCGCAAGGCGGGTTCAAGAGAGAGTTTTTAAAAAAATTTCAGAGGACCCCACAGTTCTGGATAGATTAAAGGAAAATATTAGTCCCACGGGCTTATTAGAAGAAGGGGAAGATTTTAGTGCGTCACTTCAAGAGTTGAATGGAGAGATTAGAAAGCTTGAACAAGAACAAAGTAGCTTGCTAGAAAGAAAAAAGAAGTTGGCTAAGGAAATTAAAGGCATGGGTTATAATTATGCGCCTCCAAGGGATAAAGCAGAGGCCGTATTTTATGGCATGATCGATGGTATAAAAGAAAGAGTGAGGCCATTATTGGACAAACCTGCTGTCAGAACTCTTGTTGGAATTATTGATATCAATCCTGTAAAACGCTGGAATATTGAGCAAGAGCTATCTACTCTTGGTCAAAAAATCGAACAGACATCCTCAAACCTTGACCAGCTTAGGGATGAGGGTAATAGTATTATTGCTAAAAACCTCGATATCACTACTTATCTTGATAGGGAACTAGGTGTATCAAATCAAATTGTTCGAGAGATCGAAAATGAATACCTGCCACAACTATTGGAGAGAGGTCGGAAAAATGACAAAGAAGCTCTAGTAAGAGCGTTGGCTATAATCGGGGAACAAGGAGTGAGCCTGGGGAAATATCTTACAGGGCAAGGTTATCGGGGTAATCGATTGTCAGAAGAGGAGCGTGTCTTGGAGTCAGGCCTGGATAGAATAATTCGTAATATTCCCGAGGAGATAAAGGGACTAAGGGGTGATCACGTGGAGGTCGGGAAAATGGTGGATTTTCTCTCTCAGATTATGAGAATTGACAGGCTTAGAGACCCCCTACGTTCTCAGCTTTATAAGATACTTAGAGACACCCCGGACGATACAGATTCTGATCGTAGAACAAGACAGATAACGAACTTTATTATTAGCCGCCTAAACCTTTA
>DAOOSE010000080.1:0-5305 GCA_035389625.1 bacterium | reverse complement strand
ATTACGTTAACTAACGAAATGTTGGAAAGTGCAAAAGAAAAAGGATTTTCAAGTTTCAGCCGCATCCTGCTAGTCGGCGGCTCAACAAGGATGCCACAAGTCAGAAAACGCCTGGAAACAGAGTTCCCTGGCATTCCCATTGAGTTCAATGATCCGGACGAGGCTGTCGCCAAAGGTGCTGCATTGTTCGCACAAAAATTGATGATTGATGGAAAAATAAAAGAAGAATTATTCAAACTGATGGGTGATGATGCAAAAGGTAAGACTATCGAAGAAGTGGAGAGGGAAAATCCGGAAGCTTTTAAACAGGCGAATGAAACCACGTCAATAGATTTTGGCCTGCCTCCGAGTGTTGTAGAGAAACTTGCCAAGATAACCGTGAAAAATTGTACCTCTAAAAGTTTTGGTGTTATTGTGCTAGACAGGACCACCAATAAAGAAATTATCGCCAATTTAATTCTGAAAAATAAAAGCTTGCCTGCAACCGTGTCGCAAAAATTTGGCACCATTGAAAATAATCAACCATCTGTACAGCTGCAAATCGTAGAAAGTCTAATAACGGACAAAGAAATTAGCGATCTCAGCCTGGCGACTAAAATTGGCGATTCCACTTTACCTTTGCCGCCCGGCTTGCCCGAGAACTCGCCGATTGAGATCACATTTAGTTTCGATGATGCCGGTTTATTGCAGTATTCAGGAAGAGATCTCTCCAGCGATAACCACATTGAGGGAGAGATCAAAACAGATGCGGTCATGAGTGAAGAGGATGTGGCTCAGGCAATAGAACGCATGAAAAAGATAACGGTCATTTGATCTTGCCAGACAAAGGATGGGAATATTATGGCACGTGCAGTCGGGATCGACTTAGGGACCACTTTTTCGGCCATTGCAGTTGTCAGCTCTTCAGGAAAAGGAGAAATCATCAAGAACAGCGAGGGCGAGAACCTCACTCCTTCGGTGATTTACTTTGGCGAGTCTGAGATTGTTGTGGGCAAAGAAGCAAAACAAATGCAAGCTGTCGGCGATGAAAGAGTAGCTTCACTTTTCAAGCGGGTTATGGGTGATCGCAATTGGATTTTCTCTATAGATGATAAAAATTTCACACCGACGGATTTGTCAGCCCTCGTCCTGGAGAAACTTAAACGAGATGCGGAAATAGTACTCAGCGAACCGGTCACCCATGCCGTGATCACTGTGCCTGCTTACTTCTCTGAACTGCAAAGACGCAATACAATTGAAGCAGGAGAAAAAGCAGGACTCAAAGTACTCGGCATCCTGAATGAGCCAACTGCTGCGGCCATTGCCTTCGGTGCGAAGACCTTCGATCGAGAGGCCATTTATCTGGTCTTTGATCTGGGCGGCGGCACTTTTGATGTTTCGCTGATCAAAATTGATAAAGACAATCTCACCGTGCTGGCGACTGATGGGAATCATGAATTGGGCGGAAAAGATTGGGACGATGCTATTATCCGCTATGCTACGACACAATTCAAGGAAGAATTTGGGATTGATCCGTTAGCTGATGCGATTTCACTCAATGACATTTTCGTGCGCGCGGAGCAGGCTAAAAAAGCGCTCACGGCCACCTCGCGCACTATCTTTATAATTTCATCTGGAGGCCAAACAGGACGGTACGTGATTACACGCGAGGTTTTCGAACAGATCACCAGCCATCTGTTGGAATTGGCCACCTCCATCGTAGAACATGTCCTAGCAGAAGCGCAGTTGAATTGGAAGGATTTGACTGCCACGCTTCTCGTCGGAGGGTCTTCGCGGATGCCCATGGTGCACCGTTATATAATCGAAAGATCTGGCAAAAAGCCGTTGGAAGGCGTCAACGTCGATGAGGCTGTTGCGATAGGAGCCAGTATTCGAGCACACCAGGAGATGTATGCTGCATCCATGGGATTGCCACAGTCTAGCCAATCTATACCTGTATTTGCATTAACCGCTGCCAAGGCAATTCAAGATGTCACGAGTCATACGCTTGGTATGGTAGCCATCAGCAAAGATCGATCCCGCTATATCAATTCTCGTCTTATTCTTAAAAATCATCCCATTCCTGCAGCGGTAGTGCAAATGTACCAATTCCGTACGAGCAGTCGACACGCTAATGAAATGGAAGTCTATGTGACGCAAGGAGAAAGCGAAAAGCCTCGCGATTGTACCATTTTGGGGAAATACAGATTCCTTGATATCCCTCACGATGAGGCCACTGGTAAGGTGATCCTGGAGATATCATATTCATATGATAATAATATGGTCTTTCAGGTCAGTGCAAAAGAAAGGAATACAGGCACTCACTTAAAATATCTGGTAGAGCCGGTACCTGAGGATCTCTCATGGCTCGATAGCGCTCCCGGTCAAAGGGCTGAGGTTGAACAGATGACAATATACATCGCTATTGATCTATCCGGAAGTATGAGCGGCGAGCCTTTAAGAAAAGCACAATCAGCAGCCAAGGAATTTGCCAAGAGCCTTGATTTGAAACTTGATTCAATCGGGTTAGTTGCTGTGGCGGACGAGACTAAAGTAGTCCAGAAGGCAACTCATAAAAAGGATGATATAGATAGGGCTATCGATTCTCTTTCGATAGGCCAGGTTGGCGGCGGCAACCGCAGTCACCCCTTTTCACAGATCCTGAAACTGCTAAAATCTGAAAAAGGAAAAAAGTTTGCCATCGTACTCGCAGATGGTGTTTGGGATCATCAGGAGCAAGCCATCTCAGTAGCCAAGGAATGCCATCGTGAAGGCATAGAGATTGTGGCAATAGGCTTCGGGAGCGCAGATGAAATGTTCTTGAGAGCTATAGCGAGTTCTGACGAGAATGCACTTTTCACGGATTTGAGTAATCTATCTGCATCATTTGACCGTGTTGCACAGGTGCTCGGTGGCGAAGGTCTTGGAGGTCGGTATGAACCACAGAAGACTGACTTGTATAACTTTCAATAAATGGGATTCTCTAAATAATTACGATTAATTAGTTCAACATCAGTGTGATTAATCACGTGGTTGGAGTAAAGATGGACAATTGTTTTATTTTGCTTGAACTAAATTCTGATGAAGATGATGAGAGGGTAATCGAGACCGCGATTCGCAAGAAACAGGCCTATTGGTCTCAAAACGCTCATACGCATCCAGATCCTCAGGTCAAGCGAATTGCACAAATGTGCCTAGATAACTTGTCCTTCCTGAAAAAAACCATGCTTGATCCCCAATTACGGACCGAAGAAAGAAAAAAAGCCAAGGAAGAGATAAAAAAGATAAAAAACGCCAAACTAAAGGAATTTAATGATGACATCGAATTGCTCAGCAAAGGCAATTCGAATGAGCAAGCTATAAAAAAACTCGCAGTAAAATACGCTAAATTCTACTTTTCTGAACATGAAATCCGTGAAACACTCCGGCAATTAGAGATTAGGAGCGAAGTCCAGCACGATTCTACCCAAGCAGATGGACAAGGGCTTGATAGGAGCACAATAGAGACGATTAGTACGAATCTAAATCTGTTGAAGAAAACGTCGCTGTATGACTTTCTTGGCTTTCATTTAGATGGCGCTGTACAAATGCCAAGGTTGGACCAGCTTTTGGCGAAAACCAAAGAAATGGAAAAGACACTAAGAGATAGTGGCAAAACTGATGCTGAAACCAGCATAGCCAATTATTTAGTTGGTCAATGTCTCGAAATTTTTAAAAGTGAGAAAACGCGTAAACGCTATGATCAAGCTCTTTCCGATGAGCGTTCGGCACCGCTTCTGGCCATGATCGATAGCGTCTGTGATGGCGGCAACATTGAAATTGGCCAAATTTTCTTCTTACTGGAGAAGGGGCAAAATTTCGGACAAGATCCCACAAAAGTGCTGCGCCTGATCAGATCAAAGGCAACCCGGCGTCGTATAGACTGCAAAATTTTGGATAATTTATCGTTTGACACCCCTGTACGATGTTCGTGCAATTATGTCAACCCTCTTTTTCGCGATAGATGTGCAAAATGTGGCGCTGACCTTTATCACCGCTGTGTTAAATGTCAGATCGTCATGCCCATAGATAGTCTCGCTTGTTCGTGCGGGTTCTCCTTAAAAAAGGTGCATAACACGCTAAAAACAGCTCTGGAAACCGGGCAGCTTGACCATTTTCTTGAATTATGGGATGATAAGGCCTATCGATCTCATCCAGCCTTTAGTTTTCTGGCAAAAGAATATGATGCCGTTAAAAAGAAACTTGAGAAAAAACGCGAGGACGAGCAAGAAGCCCTGCACAAATACAAAACGCTGATGGCTGCATTGGCCAAAAATGACGACCTGGCTATTTTAAGTGCCTGGGATGAATCGCTGCTGCAGACGCATCCAGATCTCGAGCGGTATCTGGCGCGAATCAAGCAGGCCCATCAGCCGCCCGATGTTGATCACATTAATGCGACCCATTATGGTAGCTACATTCTCGTGCGCTGGAATTTGCAGGATCATATTAATCGATATAAAGTTGTCTGGTCTAACTATTCGTTCCAACGCTCTATTCAAGCTGAACAGCAAATGAGCATAACACGCGGCGAATACGAACGTGAGGGCTGCAGGATTGAAAATCCAGCCACCCAGGATTATTATTTCGTAGTATACTCTGTCAGCCAATTCAGGGGAGAGGAGTTAGTCAGCCCGGGAAAAAGCGAGGGCTGCCGTGCCGTCATAAAATGCAATGCGAAGGTTGGAATACATTACTCCATTGAGTTTAAGGGAATCCTCAGGAAAACCAGCGCCGTTTTGATTCTTAACGCCATGCAGTCAGTCAAGAGACTCCCCGAAATGGTTTTGGTCGCCAGGCAAGGAAAGATTATCCCTATGGAAATCCAGGGCGGCACCATAATTAGACGATTCTCGAACATGGCATTAAGTGCAGGCGTCCAAGCTGAAATTTCTTTTAGTCTGAACGGAATTTCATCCCCGGCAAGATTTCGATTATTCATCTCCGATCCCGCACAAAATGAATTTTTTGAATTGTTGCCGGATGCTTTGGAAAAACAAAAAATTTAAGGTGAATATGGCTCAGCTTGTCTGTATTTATTGCTTTGAAAAATTCAATAGGGGTGACATCGAACACCGCTGCATAAATATGAACCCTTCTTTGTGCACACCCCAAGAAGATACTCATCTTCAGCGCTATCTTGGATTAGCGACAGCACCGCTTATGCCAAAAGTTGTCCATGCCGATTCTTCCTGGGGCCGCGCAAAGGAAGTAAAATGTACTTGCGGTACCACTACCAAACCTGTTTGTCCTATGTGTCATAATGATTTGCCTAGCTTTTTTGGTG
>DAOOSE010000079.1:0-5319 GCA_035389625.1 bacterium | reverse complement strand
TATTACCACCCTAACAGCCATTATATGGTAATCACCGGAATAGCCAAAAAAGGTAAAGGCTTTGACCTAATTGTCAATGACCCCTTTCCACCAGGAACATCGAGCAGAAATAATATTATCAAAAAGCCGTTTCTCTACTCTTCTGATTTATCACTTTATGACAGCTCTGCTTTCGGTTTTTGGTCTTTTGTTAAAAAATAAGATAGAATTAGATAAATGAATCAAGAAATCAATAAACTGAAACGCTCAATAGCCGTGGCCCTGCTTATCATCGTTTTTGCGATTGTTATTTTGTTTGTCTTTTTTAGCCGTTCTTTTGCATCACTTACTGTTTTGCCATCGAGTGCTTCTCTCTCTATAGACGGCGAAAAGATTACCTTGACGGACGCAGGAATTGGCAAAAAAAACGTTGTGCCTGGAGTGCATCATATTGAGGCACAAGCCGAAGGTTATGTCGGCCAGAACTTTGATCTGGAATTCAAGCGTGGTTTCATGCGGAATGTCTCAATAGAACTAAAGAAAATCCCCGAACCCGTCTCAATTAGCACGAAGGCAACATTTCTCTCAAAGGGGAGGGATTTCAATGACTCCTTCTATCTCAGTAGTGACGGCAAAACTATCTACCACATGAAAGCTGGGGTTGGTGACGATGGTGCATTGCAAGTCTTGGAAAACCGCCCAATTACCAACAACCGCCTTTCAAATATCAAAGAAATTATATGGTCACCTACCAAAGAATTGGCACTTTTTCGAAAAAATGATGCTTCGATCACGCTCTTCGATTTTATGAAATACGACTTCTTGAACCAGACAGAAATCCCATGGGGAACAAACATCAAGAGTGTTGCGTGGTCTCCGGACAACTCAAGGATCGCCTATGTCTTTGAGCCTGGAAACGGTGAGCGTTCGATCATTTTTTCTAACATCACCAACACTGAGATGACACGGGTATTAAGTTTAGAAGAAAAAGGCCTGGACAACCCGATTCTGCGTTGGTCTCCTGATTCGCGCAGGCTTTTATTAATCAATCAAAGCGTCGATCCAACAATGAATAACATATATGTTTTTGATAGTTATTCGAAAAAACTTACACAAGTTACGGACACCGGAAACCAGATAGACGCCCAATTTTCTCCTGATGGAAACATGATTCTTTATTCCACCTTCAGCAAGTCACCAGAAACTCCGACTTCATCAGTGCTGTCAGTCATGAACATTGACGGAAGCGACAAACAGGCGCTCGGCATACGAGCAGAGCTATCTAAGGCTGTCTGGAAGGACAACAAAAGCATTCTTTACGCCACATTCAATACAGAGACCAAGAAAGAATCGATTGCTGGATTCTCTGTCGTCGATAAGCAACCGGACGGGTTCGTGATAGGCGATTTGGGTAAGGTTTTTATCGAAACCATGATGCTTTCCAGCGATTCTAAATTTCTACTATACCAGACCAGTGAAGGGATTTATGCACTGAAAGTGAATTAAGCCATTAGTAAGTTTGTAGATTGTAGCTTGCAGGCTGTAAGTGGCCACAAGCTACAACACACCAACTTAATTCTAGTTTTGGAGGGGAATTGATTGATAGGATTCCACAAGAAGTTCAGCGTAGCATCAGGGAAGCTTTCCAGCAACGAAGGAATCCCGATTTTGTGCGGCGTAAGCTTGCTGGATTTAGTGCCCCATCCCAGACCCAGACGGTTTTTGATGTCGCAAAAACCATAGCAACCGAACCTGAGGCACTAGCATTTGCCAGAATTATCAACCCGAACTTTGTTCCCTCTTCCCTTGCTTCGCCTTCTAGTCAGCAAACTGATGATTTTGGCCAACCATTGGATTACGAAAGCGGCGGAGTTGACCCTGAAGCAGACACACCTACACCATGGAGAACCCCCTACCGTGACACTAGCCAATCTCAAGAACCCAGGGCTGCCGATAGTGCTGATGATGAATCCGTCAATTTTGGACAGGATTTAGATGCCAGACCAGCCCAGCAATCTTCGGAGGCATCCCTCAACAACATACCCGGAACTTCAGGGCAAGCGAGAGATTTGAGTGCAAGATCCCCTCAACCAGAAGGAACGCCAGGCAACACTAGTGCGGACGAAGAAAAGACAGATGATGATCGGGATAGCGGAAGTAGGGTTAATTTACCAAGAAGCAATGGGTCAATTCGCACTAAGCTTGGTAATCTATTTAAAAGAGAAGCAAAAACAAAAATTGGCAAAAGTATTGCCAGTAAATTTGCTACAAGACTGGCCTTTCGAGCAGCAATAAGTAGCCCAGCATTCTGGGCAATTGTCGGGATAATTATTTTAATTATCGGCATTATTTTTGGCACGATGGCGCTATTTGGAGCATTCAATAAAAGAACGACAAACGGCGTTAATGGCACCACTACCCTTAACGACGCAAAATCTGATACTCCATCGAGGGATTGGGCCAAAAAAACTTTGATGGCGACTGGAGACGCCGATTCATTAGACAGCATAAACCAGGATGTTTTTGGAGAAATGAAACAGGAGCTTTTAAATCTAAAGGAGCAAACCTCAAATGCCGATATCAAACAAAAAATTGATAGTACAATTTTAAAAATTGAGCAGTATTTAGCTGCTCGGGATAAGCTAAAGAGTGGTGAAGTACTAACCAAATCCGAGGAAATATTAAGGATGATCGAGGATGTATTTCCAAAGGTGAAAGGTCGTTACCCTATAGACCCTGCAAAGATAAGTGCTTTTAACAATGATCTACATCTTGGCACCCCTTTACAGCCAGCTACTTTCCCCGAGGAAGAGGGACATGGCACGTATATGTACTACGGGGAGGGAAAGGCGGATGCAGTCGACCTGATGACAAATGAAGAAGTAGATATTTTTTCAATCCTTCCTGGTGATGTTGTTGATATCTCCGATGACGGGACCGGAAATAAGAAAATTGTAATCAAGAGTGGTGAATACGAAATACTCTATGCTCATCTAACAACCGACAAGAAGGTCGGCGATAAGATTGCCGATACGAGCAGTCCTATTGGAAAAATCGCAGAGACGGACAACACGCGCTACCTTCATATGGAAGTAGCATATTGTGGCATAAACCTCACAACCACCGAATTTGACAAGGTGATGAAATCAAAGCAAACGACTACGCCTTGGGGACAGTTTCTATGGGAAAGAATAAAAAGAACGTTTGAATTATAGGACACCTATGGACAACGGACATAATGAAAACGGACAACGGACAAAGCTACTCTATTCTGACTTAACTTACCAGCTAATAGGTTTACTTTATAAAATTAATGACGACATAGGCTTTGGGCAAACAGAAAAGGTTTACTGTGATGCTTTTGAGAAACTATTAAAAGAAAATGGTACTACATTCAAAAGGGAGTATTATTCCCCAATAACCATGGATGATTCAGTCATTGCTAAGCGATATTTTGATTTTTTAGTAGAAGATAAGATTATCATCGAATTCAAGATCAATGATTATAAATACAAAGAAGTATGTAGCCAGTTATTTGGGTATTTAAAAAATAGTGGGTTAAAGTTAGGAATTATTGTTAGGTTTACGAAGGGTGGAGTAAAAATCAAACGCATTCCCTGTTTTTACTGACTCCACTACTCCCGTCCGTCGTCCGTTGTCTTAACGTCCGTTGTCCGTATATGTATTTGTTTTAGGAGGGTATGGCTCGATTTAGAAAAAATTTTATATTGGCATTTCTAGCTTTCACTATAGCATTGAACCCTCTTTTGACGATCTATTCTGCCAGAACCGCTAGGGCTGAAGAGGGAGATGAAGAAACCGAATCCTTGACTGGCGAGGCATTCAACCCCTCCTATATCAACATTCCAAACCAGAAATCTTTAGGATACTCACCCAAATCGGGGGGAGAAAACGGAAGCCAAACATGCAAATCTTTTCAGAGCAAACTGCCGGATGGCTATTATGGCTTATCCAAACTAATCGAGCAGTACTCTAGCAGTAACAGCACGATCACATTCAGTGATCTTTACTCCACCAGCCGCGAAGCTCGCTTGGTCATGCCCAAAAGAGATATCGACCAAATTAAAACACTTGTCTGCTTGGAACAAATATTGCCCAACTATGAATTAGATTTCGAGGCTCTAAGCCGCGATTTACCGAAAAACCAAAGAGATGAAATATCCTCAATTGTAGCCAAGGAAAAAACGGGGGCAAACCCCAGATTTTCAAATGAAACTGAATTTTTTACCTATCTGCAGATCGGTACGGCAGGAGAAAGCAAACAAACACAGTTAAAAAATCGCGAGCGGTTGAGGAATTATATTAAGTTAGCGAGGGAATCTTATAGCAGCACAAAGATGTTAGCAGCGTGGGATCAAGAAGCGAGGAATATCGGACAGGGCAAAGATACATCGCTTGGTTTAAACACCCTAAGCTGTGTCACAGGAAAAACAAGGGATGAAATTAGGGGAATCCTCGCCCTAGCCGGAACCAGCGGAAGCAACAACCAGCATGCTGTATATCTTCAGCAATCAATCCAAAACGCGATTGCTTCCCTAAAGATAGATGTCAGAGTGCTAAAGACTCTGGTTTATTTAATTACTCCCAAGAATCAAGGCGGAGCTGGACACTGGCGAGTACGTGTCCGAAGACTTACTCAAACAGCAGAAAAATCCAACGAATCGGATGCCTCCTTAAATTTAGGCGGCAGTCAAAATGCATCCACTGCAAACTGCACCGAGGATATGACTGCGGCGGAATGTGGCCGACAGAATAATGTGCAGCCCACCGCTGAAATTACCGACAAGAACGGTGATCAGTACGATGCTTACCTCACCTCCATGGAATCAGAAGAGGATAAATTCCTACAAGAGCTCAATGCGACGGAAAAGGAGAAAGAAAAGAAGCAAAACGCCCGCAATGTATCAGCTCACCATAGCGGACAAGCAATAGATGTTTCTGAACTTGATGATATTAGATGCACTAAAATCAAGGTACCAAACACTTTTCTTGGCGGCAAAGTAAAAAAAACAAAGCAGCCAATCAGGCCGGTCAAACTGGCCTGGCAAACCCAGGAAGGATGGAATGAATCGGGCGGAATGAATGACTACGACATGATGGGTCTTTTGCGCAGCATGGCACTTGAAACACTGACTGACTTTTTTGACGAAATGGGTGATCCAACCAGTTATGACGGAGATATTACGACTGCCGGTTTTGATGACATCATTGAGTTAATGGGCAGGTCGATACTGGGTCAGCTTGTAAACTCCCCCGGGCATAATTTGAACGGCTATAGCACAGAAAGCACTCTCAAGTCTCTTGGCAGCATGTACTTTG
>DAOOSE010000078.1:0-5329 GCA_035389625.1 bacterium | reverse complement strand
CCATCTTATTCGCTGTCCGATCCGGTTGCTTTGCCGGTAGGCGTTACGAAGCTTATGGGCTTCGTCAATGACAACAAGATTCCAAGGTATTTCTTTGATTTCTTCCGCCCGGCTTGCAGCATAATGCATGGAACAAATAATGATCCGGTTATCTCTGAAGGGATTTGGCGTGCCGTTCCTTTGCTGTTCCTTATAGATTTTGGCATCCAGAATCATTGAGGGAAGGTTAAATTTCTCCGATAGTTCAAGTGACCACTGCTTGCGGAGCGATGCGGGACAAATGACAAGAAGATGCCTACGACGTTCAGCCCAATATTGACAGAGCACCAGGCCCGCTTCTATTGTCTTACCAAGGCCAACTTCGTCTGCTAGGAGGACACCTTTTGAAAGGGGAGAACGTAGAGCAAAGAGGGCTGATTCAATCTGATGAGGGTTCAGATCAACGCAGGCATCAAACAGAGCACGTCCTAACCGGTCAAATCCTGCACCGCCAATCCGGCTGAGTTCATGGGCATAGTATTTAGCGTGGAAAGGCGTAATCATAAGTATTTATACTTTATAAGCTATTTTTAGTGTCTGGAGTCTACGGGAAAGGACGTTAAGTGTCAAGGTAAGATAGGGATGATGCCTCTGCATAATGCTGGTTGTTATCATGTGCGCCTTTCAACCAGAATTCAATGAAGTAGGCTCATCGGCCAAGCATCGACTTGTATTTGCTGTCAGCAAACCCTTGAAAAGCCTACAGGGATCACCAATAGCACACAAACCCACCATCGCTGGCAATCTTGAAAGCCTTGCGGAAGTCGCGGTACACATCCCACATCCAGGCTATCTCCTCGGTCTGGGGAAAGTGCTTCCTTGCTTTGCGTGCGAAGGCGACAAAATCGCCGTGGAGTTTGGTGGACATTTTCGAGCCTATTGTCTGTCCATCCGACGCACTCGGGACATCGACGAATTCGATGAAAGGCTTGCCCCTGTAGCGGCGAAATTTCCTGCATACACCGTCCGTATCGACTCCATACAGCATCCGGTAAAGCTCGTCAAACCACTGGGCATAGTCCGAGTAACCGATCTCGAAAGAAAACGATCTCCCCCCGTTTCCAGGAACGTAGCAACCTGTTTTCAACCCCTCTTGTCCCAACGGGAATGAATTGATTAGATTATGATCGCAGCATTCTCCAGCCTCTTCATCAACGTAACCGCTACAGTTAACGAACATGGCCTTGCTTACTGCCCGTATGTTTAAACTCATTCCGACACCCTGAGTCTATAAGCAAGCCCATAGTCCATTGATCTTGGTCCGATCAAACGCGTGTACTCAAGCTGAGAGGTGTGCGAGCGTTTCATCAGTGCATCCTTGTCCAGCCCGAAGTTGGGCTGTTGTTTTTCCATTTACGCTGGAGGAGTTTCTTCAATATCTTCATCTTCGGTTGCACTAGCAAAGCTTCTTGCCTCCGCTATCCACTTGATGACCTTCTCTGATATTCCCTTTGACGGATAGATGTGAGTCCATCCCCACGGGGAGTCACCCTGACGCCAATATTTGAAGTCGGGGTCGGATACAACTTTTCCTTTACCAACTCGCAGTTCAAGCATAACGCAATCCTTGCGGAAGTGAACCTTTGCAAAAACTCTTTCCTTTTTAAAGCGAAAAGAGTGGGCAGTTGTGTAGCTAAAAGCCCCATCCCTTTCTAGATGCTCCTTCAAAGTCGCAACAACATCGTGTAAGTGCGGATGTTTTTTGAGCAGTTCAGCTTCCGAAGTGACCAGCTGCGTTTGTAGTTCCACATCCTCGTTGTCTAGTACTAGTTTTGGCACAAGGACAACATTATTCGCTGTATCACGTGCGACCATATACGAAAAGATTTTGACAGGATTGGCAATAGCATATACGGCATTTCGTATTCGATCATCTATATCTGTGACGACACAAATTAAACGTATAGTAGGCTCAAAATAATCTATGTCTGGTTTGTGCTTGCGTATGTTTTTTTCAAGACTATCGATTCTATTTTTGTCTCGCGCGAACCAACTCAAATAATCCATCAATTGAATGAGAGCATCTTTATCGAACTCTCCTCGTCGTTTATATTCTATAAATACAGGGTTACCGTTATTAGAGTCGAAAGCCAATGTGTCAATACGCCCTGTGGCTGTCTCAAACTCCGAACTTATAAATTCTAGCCCATCTTCGAGCTTTGACAGGTCTTTCTCAAAAGCCGCTTGCACGTCTTTTTCCTTGAACTCAACATCTTCAGAGGAAAGTATCTTAATTTCCATTTGCAAACCTCCGTCAATTTATTAAGCAGTTCGACAGAACTATCACGAGGAGCCGCCGGTGACCAGATGCACGTCGTGATTATTCTTCTCGTAGTCCCCTTCTTTGAAAAGGCATTGCCTTTTCACGACGGGAGTATACCCATGTTTCGACCCGTATTCAACAAAATCCTCCGGAGGTCCAGTATCAACCTTTGTATTTGAAGTGAATGGCCGCCTATTATGAAAATATGCCGAGCGTCGGTCCTTGCGTCCAGCTACAACTGCGCAATGCAAATCTGCTTTCACGGCCAAGTATTATCAATCGAAATAGCGCATTGCTACGGTAATCCGATTCGTGACAGAAAGCTTGCAAATCTCTGTGAAATATCTTCTCTATATAATTGAGATACCTTACAAACGAAATTTGTGTCTTTAATGGCTGTCAATTGCTCTATGTTAACTGAAAAGTAATGCTTGAAATCAATGACAGATGAAACAATGGGGATATCGTTTGGAAAGTCAAGATAGTGATACCTTGGTACCTCGTTATTCTTAAGACTCTTATTTGCAGTTTTTTTACTTCTGCTCTCGAAGCCAGCCATTTTCAAGTTAAGTTCACTGAGGTGCTCACCCAAATAGAATTGATCAGCATTATAGAGCGGAGCTACAAGAACAGATAGGAGATATTTGTCTTGTGAAGTTTTCGGTTCTCCGTGCAAGCGAAATGTATAATCTTGCTGTAAATCACAGTCTTGGGTTAGGACAACAATTAGCGGGAAGACGATCTTTGAAATATCAATTATTCCATATTCTTCAATTGCGTATTCAATATATTCAATATTTCTGTAAATGTCGCCTTGTCGAACACGTTCTGCGCTGTTCTTTTCGACATCAATCATAAATTATCTTTCCTCTTATCCGACGGCGCTTGGGCTTTGCTAAACCGTACTTATCAGGAGAGGCTTCAGTTTCATTCTTCTCTTCCGGATGCTGAGGCTGTTGCACCGATGGTAGTGGCGTCCCATCATCTGATACATATTGACTTGAGAACAGGTCGTTATCCGGAGACATTCATCATCCCTCGAAGTTTCTCTGTTATGGAAAGCTCAAACATCTTCTCAATCTCATCATGCAATATTTCTAGATTTCGATTTATTTCAGCTTTCGTTAAAAGACCGACGATATACGCATCATAATCAAGGATAAAACTCTTTTTCTTTATTGGTGAAGGATAGTCAGGATTGTGCATGCCAAATTGAAACCTAAGGATGCAGTCGCCCAATTTGAGCTCAAGATTTTGAAATGCACGGATTATGTTACTTTTATCTCGGGGTACGTTTAAAATTGATAGCAGGTTACGGTTGAGATAAGCTGACCAGCTGAACCTGTTCTCACCAGCAAGCTCTATGTTATTGATGTATCTTAATCCAAATCGCTTTATTTGCAGCTCATTATATGTGTCATATAAAGCATCAACAATCGAAGTAAAGGATGCTTCAAAATCTTCAAACGTACCGTAACGAGTGTACTCTATATGCATAAAAAACTGAGTAATCGTAAGGTGTCTTGTTCGATCCGGTCTATAGAAGTGCCATTCTCGAATGGTTTTCCTTTCTTCTTCTACTGAAGTGAGATTTTGTACTGCTGGTCCTATATGTAATTCATGCAAAGGTATTTCTTTTGGTTCCGGTATTGGGAAGTTCTGTTTGCATGCACTTGACAGCTTGCTGGGGATGTCGTCATTTAGAGCGACAAGGGAGTTAAGGAAATCAATCCTCACAATGACTTTTGATATGTAATTCTTTGCATATTTATTACCCATGTTAGAATCTCCCTTGCTATGTATGCTCAGACAAACATACTCTCAATCGATGATTGTCGGCGTATATTTCCCCAATTAAGACTCCGTCCCATCTTAAATTTGCCTTCATCACTGTGATACGGAATGAAACTCTTTGAATGAACTCAACATTCACATCTTGGTAGTTTCATTATCACAATTTCCATCTGAAAGCTATCGTGTGGCTGAGATATTGAAACTGATTGATTTCAGGAAGTTGTCCTCACCCCCACTTATCCGTCAAACCGCCTCCCCAAAACCGCAACTTTCGACCAGTTATCGTTAAAATATCAGAAAAAGTCCACCTATTATGTTATCAAATCAGGTCACATTGCGAAAAAGAGTCCACCCTTAATATCAACAATTCACCCTCTCCTTCAATTCCTTCCCCACCTTGAAAAACGGCAGCTTCTTGGGTCCCACCTCAGTCTTCTTTCCGGTCTTTGGATTCCTCCCGGTATAAGCACCATACTCCCTTACCGTAAAGCTCCCGAATCCCCTGATTTCAATCCTTCCAACCTTCTTGAGTGTATCGGTGAAACCATCGAAAATGAGATTGACGACCTCGGATGCATTTTTATCAGTCAGATTTTCTTTCGTGGATAGTGCTGTGATCAGATCGGATTTGTTCATGTGTGTTGCTCCTTTGGGAAATTTAAATGGAATGATTCTGATGGGATGAAGGATTAAGTGATTACACTGTCAGGTCTCCTTCATCCCTGATAGGATTTTTAAGCGGTAAATCTTGATAGATGGACATGATCATCTCTTTGGAAGTTTCAGGCGCCATAACGGCCCCCCAACCTTTTTGAGCCTGATAGATCCCATTGTATGCTGAATCATGATAGCTCTGTATACGATGCGGGATGTCTCTCTCAGTAAGGATTGAATCGAGAAGTTCTGCTTCAATTTCGTTATCCAAGATCAAAATCTTATTAAACTGCTCCATCAATCGCCTCCCTTAGTTGATTCTTTGGGCATAAATATCCAGAGAAGGATGTAGATGATGACTCCTAGACCCCAACACAATGAAATTAAGCAAAATATTATCCTCCATATCCAGGAGGGGAGAGGTGTATATTTCCCTAGTCCTCCACATACACCACCAATCCACTTGTCATTTTGAGACTTTGATAATTTTCGCAGGAAATTTTCTTCCGTCATGTTTTCTCCAAAGTAAGAATAATTCATGGCAAAGGGAAATCTGTTAAAAAAAGAGATGTGTATAAA
>DAOOSE010000077.1:0-5563 GCA_035389625.1 bacterium | reverse complement strand
TTGGACTCCTTGTTTAGCTGATTATCGGAGTCCAATATGTTAATGAACTTTTGCATATTGAACATGAAGTTATTATTATTTCGACCAATTTTAGAGAATGGCACTGGTTACAGACCGGAAACTTCCTTCTTGAGCACAATTTTTCGGTTGATTACACCCAAATCATCTTTCGAAGAAAACGAAATCGGAGAACCCATTCTAAAACCGGGCTTCATAGCAATTAAACTGTACTTTCCCTTTGGCAACAGGGTGGAAAATTTACCAAACTTGTTGCAGATTGCAGTTTTGACCAGTTTTCCCTCTCTCTCATCAATCACCCGAATCATCGTTAGTGGTAATGGGTTATCGTTTGATCGATCTACTACTATTCCCCAAGGAGAAAAATGCCGCAGCTTCGTAGCTGCCAGTAACCAGAAAACCAGGTAAACAACCACCAAAGAGACGGACACTACATTGATTCCATTATTCAAGCGATTTACAACACTAACACTACCGACCGCCAGCAAAAACAACGAAAAATAGTTTACTATCTTTTCAGATATCGTGAAGAAACGAATTTTCATAGCCTGATTCGTGATTGCCCCTTCAGTTAGTGTCATCTGAATAGTTGGAGCAACAAATCCCTCTGATGCATCCCGGACCTCAACCGTGATACCATGAGCTACAGCTTGATAACTCTGCTTTGAAACAGTTATTTTGTAGGTCCCAGGCTCAACAATGAAGCCATATCGCCCTTTTTGGTCTGTATACGTAGATGCTACTACCTTGGCTGTCTCATTTTTTGAGACCAAACTTACTCTGACTCCAGAAAGTGAAACATTTGTATCGCTTTCTACTACTTTCCCCCACTTTCGACTGCCAAGTTTGACAAGCCCTAGGGCAACCAACAGAGAATACCAAAGCGATCGGAAAAACTCAGCGAAGGAATAAATTGAAAATATATTTGCCGCCGAAGCCATAGAAATTGAGACTCCAGCTGAAACGACAGTTGCTGCTGATAGAACCGTAGGAGATTGCTCTGGTGTAATTCCTATTATCCCAACTACCCTATCGATCGTTTTGGAAACGGTTTTCAATCCTTCTTCCAGACCATCGATGGTCTTCACTAAGATACTGCTGGGTTCTACCGCTACAGGTGACGGCACTTTAATTTTTTTTGTTTTCACATCAATGATATGATCTTTAACGATATTATCAAAAGAATACTTCAAAACTTTACCGACTGTTGCCCCATCGACAAAAATGTTATCGACTTCAAATCCCTCGAGTGCCCCAATCTCAAAGGAAACATTTTGCCCTTGCTCTACCTCCACTAAGCCGGACGGATTGATGGTTCCGTGATCATCCGTCAATGTCTGAATATGATATTTGTTCGCAACGACTACGGGTGGTGTTATCGTGGACGGTGGAGTTACAGTGGTTGGAATTGCCTCAAAATATGCATTTATCAGGTGATTCGATCTTATTGGGGAGATGACGAACTGATTTCCCTCACCTGTCAAAGTAACTCCGTTGTCAGTAATCCTGGCAAGCCTATGGCCAGTCGATGGTCTTGTCGTGATGGTCAGAGAATCTCCCCATGAGGGATTCAGGCTAGTCGATTCCAAGCTACCCTCTCCTTCTGCCGACAGGCCAACAGAAAACCTTCGCATGGAAAACCTCGCCTCGATTGTATGGTTTGTGCCGACAGAGGAGAACGTATAGGGGGATGAAACTGTAGCAGGAAAGGCATCCACCAAGACCTCAGAAAGCTCATAACCATCATCTGGAATAAAGGAGAATGTTTTACTTTCACCGTAATCGACAGCAATCACACCACTAGGAGAGATTGTACCGCCCTGACCAGTAGACGCGGTAATTGTATACGAGATGTCATTATCAGTAATTGTCACTGTCCGAGACTGCGATCCCGATTCTGTCCCATTTGTGACAGAGCCGATGGAGACAATGATTGTTTCATCATTATCGTCAGTGAAATCATCAACTCCGGTCAGGGTTACTGTTCCTGTAATTTCACCAGCAGGAATAATTATTGAAGTACCAGTCCTAGTATAATCAGTCACGTTTGTCGCAGTTCCCGCAAAATCAAGATTGACCAACACTTCCTTTGCTGACGCATTAGAGAGTGTTGCTGTAATAATAGATGTTCCACTATTTTCCCCCAAGGTTGCTGCCGATTCTGACAAAGTTACCGTTGGATCGTCAGTTGTGAACTCAACCCAAGCGCCATAACCAAACCCCTCAGAGTTCTGGGCAAAAGCCCGGATGTGATACGTCTGTCCTGCTGTCAGTCCAGCAAGAGCACCGGTGTAAGCGCCCGTATTATAACTTCCAATACCTGCACCTTCTGACCAGGTCCAGGTACCTGTTTCCGTCAAGCCATACTCAAAGCCTCTTGTGTGGGGATTTACTCCACCGGTATCGGTAATATTGCCATTGGCAGTTGCAATAACTTCCCCAGGATCAGGGACTGCTTGAGTTGTCACCATGGGTGAAGAATTCACGGTCACAAAGACCCAGCCGCTATTGTTTTGCAATTCACCAGTTGAATTATTAGCCGTAATATCAGTTCCGCTTGAGTTGTTAGAATCTTGCACATCAACATAACTGACCGTCCTTGAGCCGCTAGGAATGAAATTCCATTGGGAACCATCAGATGTACTTCTTAGCGTAATAAGATTGCCAGCCGTACCAGAAAAATTTAATGCCCCATTTACCGCATAAACGGAAGGCGGATCGAATTTTATCGTTTTGTTTCCTGCAGTAGAAATGAGATCTCCCCGAAATGTAATGCCGGCACCGCCGGCAGCAGAGATTGTTGACACTGTCCCGCTATCAACGAGATTTGCATCAGCATAAAACCAAACACCATCATCAGTTTGAGTCAGATTTCCGCCAAGGTTTAGGGCAAAATTTTCACTCTCGATCACACTCCCAAAATTGAGTCGTTGCGATGAGGCGGATGCTGGGAAAAGCAAATCACCGCTCACTGTGATTGTCGGATTGCTACTTCCGATAACCGACATAACATAATCACCGTTATCGTTTTTTATAGAAAAATCATTTTCAGTGGAAAAATCACCGGTTATTGTTACGGTTGTATCAGGAATTGACATTGCGGTGTTGTTAATTTGAAGGTTATAGAACTGAGTGGAGCTCGTAGTAATTCCGACAGTTCCAGACATCCAAGGCATCACTACAACGGTCCCGTCATTATTATTAAACGTACCTCCACTGTGCACGAATCCATCGGAAGCTGTTAATATTGCCGATGGCGCATTAAAAACACCCCCACTCACCTGAAAGGTGCCCGGACTCAAATTAATGTTATTGGCTCCCGAGGCAAAAGTACCATCTGATTGATGAAATGTCCCTCCGGTTTGAAAATCAAGTTCACGCTGAAGAGTAATTGTGCCAGTGTAACCTGAGTTAATGTTCAGATTAGAAATTGTAGCAACAAAGGCAGGATCAATCGATGCGTCCTTGGTGCTAGTAGAATTGAATGTAACATCATTGAAATCAGCAGGGACAACGTCACCGAACCAGTTTTGTGCACATGACCATTTATTGCCGTCACCAAGGTTGCCACCGCATGTTCCATCTGTCCCCCCACCATCCCAGATAATTTCAGCAGCCCTAGTTTTTAAGGGAGAAGTAAGCATAGTCGAATAAACAATACTTGATAGTGCAAAAACATAAATAATTAACAGTATGAAATGAAAAACAGAAACAAACGGTCGAGTGTGCCATAAGTAGTACCACTTCGAACGCATTCTGAGCTTATTGTGAACAGGTGCGGCAAACAAAAAAAGAGTCCGGGTGCTCTGACCTATCACTCGGATCTTCTGGTCTAGTTTCAAAATATTTTTTTCTCTTTCCTCCAAACCCTCTCCAGTCAACAAAAAAATAACAGGGAACACCTTATTAAATTATACCTTTACTAACAAAGGAGCGCAATCGTGTTGAAAATCAAATAGGTGCAAGACTAAGAAAGAAGCCACTTACCATTCTTTTGAACCGTTTTCCCATCAAGAATAATCTCGCCCTTGTGCATGTCTTTGACAATATCCCAATGGAGAGCTGAGTCATTCCCTCCCCCATTTTCCGTGTACGCCACACCGAATGCAAGATGAATGGTGCCGCCAATTTTTTCGTCGAAAAGCAGGTCCTTGGTGAAACGATCCACCATAGGATTGCAACCGATGCCTAGTTCGCCAATATATGAAGCATTTTCGTCCACCGCAAGCATATCTCTCAAAAATTTTTCATTTTTGTCTGCCTCAGTTTTCACCGCTTTGCCATTTTCAAATTCTACTCTTATTCCGGTCACTTCATTACCGCTTCTAATCGCCGGGTAATCAAATTTTATCCAGCCCTTAAGCGATTCACGCACCGGTGCCATGAATATCTCACCACCAGGCATGTTTTCCTCACCTTTGTCCGCCACAGCTTTATCACCATGAATTTGCATGTAGAGATCGACATTGTCGCCCTTCAAGTGAACCTCTTTGCCCTTCTTGAACAAAGCCAGAATTTTGTCCATCTCGCTGCCAAGCTTTTTCCAATCCTGCAGACAGGCACCGAAGACAAAATCCTCATACTCTGCAAGTGACATTTCGGCATCCTGCGCCAGAGCCTGGGTGGGATAGCCAACAGAACAACGTCTGATCTTATCTTTTTGATTCACGATATAATCAGAGATTGGCCGAACAATTTTACTTCGCTCAGCAATCTTTTTTGGGTCTGCACTCGACAATTCACGTGTGTTAGCTTCTGAACTAATACCAATGAATTTCTGCGCATTCTTTACTGTATAATCGTAGTACTCCGGAAACCTCTTTAAGTGGTGTTCTTTCGCATATTTAAAGTAGATCGGATCAAGTCCCGGCACAGAAAGTCGAAGAATTGGATGTCCTCCAGCTTTTAATACTTCCTCATACAGTGCCACAATGAATGGCTCTGCTTCAGTCGAGCCTACTATAATCACGTTTTCGTCGTGCATTACTTTCAATGAATAATTCACAACTAGATTCGCTAATTTTTTTGTGCGCTCATCAATAGCCATAACACCTCTCGCGATCCTAATCTACAAATATCATCCTAATGACCCGGATATCATATCCTTCTAGCTCTCTCCCGTATTAAGAGACAGTCTCTTTCCAAGGGAACTATTCGGAACATTCGGATGGGAAATCAGTTATTCGGATCACTTATTTAATTACTTTATCGATGATCCCGTACTTGAGTGCTTCCTCTGCCCGCATATAAAAATCACGGTCGGTATCCTTGGCGATTTTCTCTAGTGGCTGGCCGGTATTCTTGGCCAAAATGTGGTTCATCTCATCTCTGACTTTGAGAATTTCTTCCGCTTGAATCTTGATATCCGCAGCCTGTCCTTGAGTACCGCCCATCGGCTGATGGATTAATATGCGTGAATTTGGCAACGAGAAACGCTTACCTTTCTCTCCGCCGGCTAGCAAAAATGCCGCCATAGATGCAGCCATGCCGACGCAAATCGTTGAGACATTGGGCTTGATGTGCTTCATCGTGTCGTAGATTGCCA
>DAOOSE010000076.1:0-5689 GCA_035389625.1 bacterium | reverse complement strand
GATGGCGTCAAGACCAGCAAGGAGGCAGCGAGCCGCCATCCGCTTGCCATAATGGTAGAGAATGATATTAACGCCAGACCGCAAAGCGGCCTTGATAAAGCAAGTATTGTTTACGAAACTGTTTATGATCCTGCAGCGACCACCAGATTCATGGCAATTTACGGCACAAACGGCGCCGAGAAAGTAGGACCGATTCGTTCTATTCGAACCATGTTTGTCGATTGGGCACACGGATTCAACGCCTACCTTGGACACTGGGGCGGAAACATTGATGCACTTGATAAAATTGTATCTGAAAAATCTTTTGACCTCGATGAATTCAGGTATCCCAAAGCTTATTGGCGGGAGGGGAGTGGTGTAGCCCTTGAACATACCGGCTATTCATCTACTGAGAAACTCTGGAACCAAGCTAGTGCTAACGGATATTCAGCTGCAAATAATTTTACGGTTTACAAGTTTAAAGACGACCCAACCGGCGAAGCGGCAGCAGCTCTTCCTGCACAGCAAACAGCAACCATTAATTTTTCAAATGCTTCTTATGCCGTAAAATTCGAATACGACAAAGCAACCAACTCGTACAAACGATTATTAGCAGGAAAACCGCACGTAGACAGAATGAGTAAAGCGCAAATTACTCCAAAAAATATTGCGATCATGACTGTCAAGCGAACAGCAACCAAAACAAGAATCAACGAGCCAGGCTATACAATGACCACAATCGGGAGTGGCAAAGCTCAAGTGGTTATCGATGGTAAAGTAATAAATGGTACCTGGAAAAAAGCAAATCCCCAGGACAGGGAGGTGTTTTACGATGAAGCCGGAGCGGAGATTACTTTCAATCGAGGGCAGCTTTGGATTTGCGTTGTAGCGCCGGAGACGCAAGTAGTGATACAATAAAAAAGCCCAACGCAAAGGGTCCCAAAGTAAAAATTTTAGCATGACCTTGTAAGTTATCTTGGTTTTGCCTGCCCGCCGATGCCAGGCTTTGGCAGGCGGGGGGTCCGGGATTTGGGTTTTATTTAAACCAAAGGAGGGTTTTGTGGCAAAAATTATTGAAGTTAAAGCGAGAGAAATTTTCGATTCCCGAGGAAATCCGACTATAGCCTGCACAGTCTTCCTTGATAATAATATTAAAACTACTGGTTTTGTTCCATCCGGTGCTGCAAGTGGACCAGATGAAGCACTTGAGCTTAGAGACAACGACCCGAAACGTTTTGAGGGAAAAGGCGTCCTACGGGCTGTAAATATTGTAAATACGGAGATTAGAAATGCAATTGTCAACTCTGATGTCAGCAGCGCAGAAGAGATTGACCAGAAGATGCTTGCACTCGACGGGACTGCTAATAAGACAAAACTGGGAGGAAATTCGATTCTTTCTGTCTCTCTTGCAATTGCTAAAGCTGCCGCACAGGCCGAAAATGTGCCGCTCTATCATTATCTCGCTCAACGCATGGGCAAGACCCTTGATCAGATAGTGATGCCAATACCTTTTCTAAATATTCTAAATGGTGGAAAACACGCAATCGGATCGACTGATTTTCAGGAGTTTATGGTCGTTCCGACAAAGTTTGGTTCATTTAAAAATGCGATTAGCGCTGGTACCGAAATTTTTCACGCTCTGGGTAAAATTCTAACCGAGCGTAATTATCAACCCCTTGTTGGCGACGAGGGCGGATATGCGCCCTCGCTGTTCTCTAACGAACAAGCAATGGAACTTTTGATGATGGCTATAGCTGAAGCCAATTATTCCCCCGGTGAAGATATATTTATTGCACTTGATCCAGCAGCCAGCCGCATTTTTGAAGATGATTTTTATGTGCTTCATCGGGAAAACAGAAATTTAACTTCGGTTCAACTGGTTGATTTTTATGATAAATGGTGTGAGAAATTTCCGATTATTTCGATCGAAGATCCTTTTGACCACAATGACTGGACCGGTTGGCAAAACATCACTCAGAGGGTCGGAGAAAGAATTGAGATTATCGGAGATGATATCTATTCCACTAATCAGGCACTCCTACAGAAGGGTATAGAAAATCGCGCTTCCACAGGTATTCTCATAAAGCCCAATCAAGTAGGAACCGTCACAGAGGTCATAAACACTATAAAAGCAGCAGGTCAAGCAGGGTTTAAAGTAGTCATCTCCCACCGCTCAGGCGAGACAGAGGACACCTTTATTGCAGACCTTGCCATTGCCTCCGGTTGTGGAGCCATCAAGGCCGGTGCCCCTTGCCGATCAGAGCGTACTGCGAAATATAACCGTCTTATCGAAATTGAAGAAGAAAACACTGGTCACACCCAGCTTGCACAGTGGGGATAACATTAATTGTTAAAGAGGAAAAAATGCCTAGAATCTTCCGTTTTAAATCTGGAGAACAACCAAACCCTGAAACCCAAGCCGCACTTAAAGAACAAGAGAGGCTTAATAAATTGCGGGAAAGATGGGCTCAGTATCACCGGGAATTGCAATCATTCCAAGAGAGCAGGCACGACAAAGAAAGGCTTAAAGTTGAGTCAATCCGGATCATCGCGGAATGCCTCACAGTGATAAATGATCCTGAGCAAAGAGCCAAGATTGAACAACTAATGGTTGATAATGGTGGACACTGGGTAAAACTCTTTACACAATTCTCTAATTTTCCACAGCAAACAGGAATCTATGTTAGTGTCCATGACTTACTTAACGAAAAACCCTCTTTTACCATTAGTGGAACTAATAATCTTGGAACACCACAAAGATATACTATAAATAGCACTGAACAGTGGTTCGCACTAGCAATTCTTTTGAGACTAGAATCTGATAATTCATCAAAAATTACCAGGGAGATAATTATTAAAACTATTGATTCTCAGTTTCCCAGTCCACCGGTAGCACCAAGCGAACCCATGCCAACAGACCTCGGCAGGGGAACAGAGTTGGAAGGAGTTTCGGCTCCGGCTGGAAGTGGCAGCGAACTTGAGTCTGCCTTGCCTCCATCAGGAAGAGGTATCGAGCTAACTGCGACAGGTTTTCCCAGGTCAAGCGACCTAGGACTGAACCCAGAAGATGACGGAAATGACACGTAGAGCTAACAATAATTTCCCCAAAACGAAAATCGCCCCGATCACACCAACTGGCGGACGGAGCGATTTTCTCTATTATGTCTCTAGTTGACTCGGGACATTACCTTGTTGTAGTAAGCATATGAAGGGTTGTAACCCCACAAAGCCTGTTTAACATTCGGGTAGCCGCAGTCAACAAGGTATTTAGCCGCAGAGAAGATTGCATCTTCCACATTGGTAATATCTTTGACACCATCACCGTTACCATCAACAGCATGTCGACGGAATGTCGAAGGCAAGAACTGCATCGGTCCGGTAGCACCAGCATAAGAGCTTCTACTGGTCGAACCTGAGGCACCAGTCTCAACAACATGGATGGCCCGAAGAAGTTTCGGATCGACCCCAAACTGCTGACCGGCTTGTTCATAGATAGCCTCAAAATCTGTCGGGTCAACATAGACACGCTTTTCACGGCTAACGGTATCGCGAGAAGCCAAAGCAAGCTTTTGGGCCTGCTCTTTTTGAGACTCCTCTTGTCGTTTTGCCAATTCACGTGCCTCAATCTGGACCCTAGAATCACCAAGCACAAATTCGTGCTTCGATGGCTTCATGGTTAGTCCTGTCGGTGAGTTTGAGTCAAAAGACAATAATATTGCCTTTGTGCTCATCTCATCATTGATCGCTTCCATTCGTGATGGAGCTATTCCAAGCAGTGAAATGAAGGCTGTTGCAAAGAACAAGCCCCTGATCGCACTGCTATTTTTTCTTATCACCCTCCTGAAAAATCGCCGTAGTCTCTCAAAGAAGAGAGGCATAACTTGTATTCTTCAGGATTTCGTTCGCCCATATGGGCGACTTGTTCCTAAGACCTATTTAATTGGTCACATTTTAACTAAAAACTTGGATATCCTCCAAGTCCCTAGTATCATAGCACATTTTGTGCTAATTGTCAATGCTATCGCCAACTTTCTGCGTGAACGAGTATAAACTCTATCAGCAGCGATTGAATTAGTCAAGTTTACAAATTTTAGGAACGCTTGCTTGTTGCTTTTTGTCATTATATTTAAGATAATTCAAAGTAATAATTACACACCAAGAAAGGACTATCTTGCCAAGAGATAACTATTGGCTAAAAATACAATTATTTAGAGTCTGGGATGAGTTTTTTCCTGATATCCCAAAACTTAATACTATCCACGTTAGCTTTGGCCGTTCGGCCAAACGACGTTTGGCGAGCATTCGCCAGCTTCGTTATAACGACAAGAGCTCCGATACCCGGATTCTTGTCACTGGTTACTATCGAGATGAGCGTGTACCTGAAACTGTCATCACAGCTACTTTGGCACACGAACTTTGCCACTATGCCCACGGTTTTGCCTCACCCCTCCCTCAATTTTCACGCTATCCTCACAAGGGTGATATTGTTGACAGAGAAATGATCAAGAGGGGACTCAAAGATCACCTTTCTTTCCAGGAAAAATGGCTCAAGGATCACTGGAATCACGTCACGGGCGATAAAATCTTTAGATAACTGAAAGATTATCTTTAAACACATGAGGAAACTAATGCAAGAGTGTCTATTTTGCAAGATTGCAAACAAACAAATTGCTGCAGATATCGTATTTGAGAACGACCAATTTGTTGTATTTAAGGACGTTGAGCCTAAAGCCACAGTTCACCTCCTTGTAGTTCCCAAAAAACACATAAATTCTGTGTCTGCCCTCAGGGAAAATGATAGGGAACTTATCTCCGATCTCATATTTACCGCCAAAGAAGTGGCAAAAAATGCTGGACTGGAAACTGGCGGGTACAGGCTTGTTTTCAACTCCGGCTCTGACGCCGGCCAAAGCGTGGATCATATCCACCTCCATATTCTCGGTGGATCCAGGCTGGGACCGATAGCATAATTAGCAGATAGCTTATAGCTGATAGCTTTTAATGATGCATGCCATTTGCCATTAATACTGGTTGCCAATTTCAATTTTTCTTGGTATAATCTTGATTACTTACCAGTTTCTAATAGTTTCCATTCTTCGAAAGGTGGTGATTTAATTGATCGAAGTCAAGCGTAAGGGTGAAGAACGGCTTGATGTTATGTTACGTCGATTTAACCGCGAGGTTCAGCAAAGTGGTATTTTGACGGTAGCAAAGACAAAACGCTACTTTGCCAAAGACTCCAATCGACGTGAACGACGCCTGGCCGCCATTCGCAAGAGTGCTATCAACAGGCTAAGACGAGGGTGGTAATATGTCTGCCGAGCTCAAATCACAAATTGATTCTCGATATTTAGAAGCCTACAAGCAAAAGAACGATAAGGTTTATGGCTTGCTTCGGCTTCTTTTGTCGGGTATAAAAAATCTAGAAATACAAAAAAAGACCGAGTTAAGCGATGATGAAATTCAATCGCTGCTGAAGAAGGAGATCAAGACCCGACAAGAATCCATCGAGCAGTATTCAAAGGGTGGCCGCCCAGATCTGGCAGAGAAAGAAAAAGAGGAAATTGATTTAATCAAAGATTTTCTGCCTGCCGAGCTCTCCAGAGACGAAGTAGATAAGATTGTTCAAGAAACAATAGTCAAACTAAACGCCAACTCTATGCAAGACATGGGCAGAGTTATTGGCGCCGTTATGGGTAAAATCGGGCCT
>DAOOSE010000075.1:0-5770 GCA_035389625.1 bacterium | reverse complement strand
GATTGAAAGAGGATTCGGTTTGTCTTTTTCAGTGTAGGGAGTATCTTTTTTGCCATCAAAAACATAATCGGTCGAAATATAGATCAGTGTTGCCCCGATTTTTTCCACTTCCTTGGCCACATTGGCGCTGCCGGTGGCATTAATCAATTGGCAAAGCTCCTTATTCTCCTCTGCAGCATCGACTTTGGTGTAAGCGGCGGCATGGATGACGAAGTCAGGCTTTTTCTTTTCAAAAACAGTGGCAATCTCTTCTGGTTGAGTGATATCCATCGTGTCGGAGTCAGTACTAAGTACTAAGTACCGAGTACCGAGTACCGAGATTAATTTATGACCGAGCTGGCCTTTAGCGCCGGTAATTAAGACTGTTGGCTGTTTGCTGTTGGCGGTTGGCTGTTTTTCGATTTTCATTTCATTCTCCTTAGATTCTGCTAACTGCCGGCCGCTATCTGCCAACATTCAAATTTGCTCTTTGGCTGTCGAGATATTCGCCGGAAATTATTCGCTTCCACCAAGATTCGTTATCTTGATACCATTGAATCGTTTTGACAATTCCCTCTTCGAAGGTAAGAGCGGGTTTCCAGCCTAATTCATTCGTAATTTTAGAATGGTCCATGGCATAGCGCATGTCGTGACCCTTACGGTCTTCTACAAATGTTTTAAGTGTTTGGGGTTTGTTTAAAGCGGATAGAATAGTGTCGGCAACTTCCAGACCATTTTTCTCAGCATCCCCGCCTATACAGTATGTTTCACTGATCTTACCTTCATGCAGAACCAGGTCAATCGCACTGGCGTGATCGGTAACATAGAGATAGTCCCGAACGGCTAATCCTTTGCCGTAGATGGGTAGAGGCTTGTCCTGCATCGCATTTGTTATGAAAAGAGGAATAACTTTCTCTGGAAAATGGAAGGGGCCATAATTATTGGTGCAATTTGAAATTGTAAAGGCCAGGCCATATGTTTCACCATAAGCACGGACTAGGTGATCCGAGCCAGCCTTTGAGGCAGAATAAGGAGATCGAGGAGAATATGGGGTGTTCTCGTTAAACTTTAGTTCTGGTTTATCAAGCGGTAGGGCGCCGAAAACTTCATCCGTTGAAACATGATGAAAGCGAATATTTTTTTCTTTTGCTACATCTAGCAGTACTTGAGTTCCGACTACATTTGTTTGAACAAAAATAGCCGGCCCAGTGATTGAGCGGTCAACGTGTGACTCAGCTGCAAAGTGAACGATTGCATCGCAGCTATCCATTGCTTTCTCAACATCATCCCGATTACAAATATCACCACGAACGAATGAGTAGTGGGGGTTATTTTCAACAGACTTAAGATTCTCGAGATTCCCTGCATAGGTAAGCTTATCCAGGTTAACGAAATAGTACTCAGGGTACTTTTTCATCATATAGAGAATAAAGTTTGAGCCGATGAAGCCGGCACCGCCGGTGACCAAGATTTTCATTGGTTTTCCTTATATAGTATATATTTTAATATCCCAGTAATTGTTTCGCCATCAATTATTTGACCTTCTGCAATCATCTTCTTAATTTCATCTATGCTTTTCCAGGCGACAGTGATGTCCTCGCTATCATCTAATTGATTTGGGTTTTTTGATAAATCTTTGGCCAGGAAGTAGTGCATTTTTTCAGCTGCAATACCAAGAAAAGGGAAAGCAATTCCTAAGTCAATCCAGTTATTCGCAGTTAGTCCTGTCTCTTCTCTTAACTCCCTTTTTGCGTTTTGGAGTGGTGCGGTGCCTTCTTGCATTCCGCCGCCGACAAATTCAATTGAAGGTGTGTTTCCTCCGGTATATCGTGATTGCTGAACCAAACAAATTTTACCATCGGGCCTAACAGGGAGAACCATTGCTGAGCCATTGGTATGCAGGACAAAATATTTACCAGGCTGTCCGTTGGGTAGAATCACCTCATCTTCACTGACGTGGTACCAAGGGTTTTTATGGACTACTTTGCTGCTAATTTTTTTCCAACCGTTTGCCATGTTTAGATGTGAAAATTAACATCACTATCTTTCAATAAAGGAGCGTTTTTATCTTTTTCAGACAAGATCGGACTATCAATTCCCCAATCGATACCGATTTCAGGGTCGTCGAACCTGATACTTCGGTCGTGTCCAGCAGAGTAATACTCATCTACCTTATATTGAAACTCGGTATTTGCCTCAAGTGCTACAAAGCCGTGGCCAAAGCCCTTGGGAATGAAGAGTTGCAGTTTATTTTCGGCGGAAAGTTCAACGCTGACCCATTGTTTATAGGTCGGGGAGCCTTTGCGGAGATCGACTGCAACATCAAGAACAGCCCCCTTTGTGCAACGGATCAGCTTATTTTGTGCCTTGGGATCGAGCTGGAAGTGCAAGCCACGCAAGGTTCCTTTCTCTGCACTCATTGAGTGGTTGTCCTGAACAAAGTTAGCAACCACGCCAAGATCATCAAATTTTTTCTTAGTATATGACTCAGTGAACCAACCGCGCTGATCCCCAAACACATCAGTTTCAATAATTACTACCCCTTGTAATTTGGTTTGAGTTAGCTTCATTTTACTCCAAAACGCGGACCTTACCTTCGGCAACTTTCTTGAGGTATTGGCCATAGGGTGATTTGCCGTAAAGCTCCGCAGCCGTTAATAGTTCATCTTTTGAGATCCATTTGTTGTTGAATGCAATTTCCTCAAGGGCAGCTATTTTAATATTTTGTCTTTGTTCAACTATCCGGATGAATTCATTGGCCTGAACTAATGAATCAACAGTGCCGGTATCAAGCCAGGCGAACCCGCGACCAAGTAATTTTACATCGAGATCGTTTGCTTCAAGGTACAGTTGATTTATGCTGGTGATCTCTAGCTCTCCGCGCTCACTTGGCTTAATCTTCTTGGCATACTCAACTGCGCGGTTGTCGTAGAAGTAAAGGCCTATTATTGCATAATTTGACTTTGGCTCCCGTGGCTTTTCCTCGACGGATAGAACCTTGCCGGCCTTATCGAAATCGACTATACCAAACCGTTCAGGATCATTCACGTAATAGCCAAAAATTGTTGCTCTGCCTTTGTTGTTTACTGCCTGCTTTAGTAGTTTGGTTAAGCCGCTGCCATAGAGAACGTTATCTCCTAAAATGAGAGCAACGTCATCATCGGCAATAAACTCCTCGCCAATGATAAAGGCTTGGGCAAGACCGTCAGGCGAGGGTTGCTCTGCGTAGGAAAGCTTGAGGCCATAATTACTGCCATCACCGAGCAGCTTCTTGTAGTTAGGCAAGTCATGGGGAGTTGAGATAATTAAAATTTCCCTTATGCCTGATAGCATCAAGATAGAAAGCGGGTAGTAGATCATCGGTTTATCATAAATCGGCAAAAGCTGCTTACTCATAGCCATTGTCATTGGGTAAAGTCTTGTGCCGCTTCCGCCGGCGAGGATAATGCCTTTCATTTATTCTCCTGATGTGTTAACGATTTCTTAGTGAAATCCTACCATGCGCTATTTATTTAATCAAATTGAGCTGTTATATTTAGTCTAGAATGTCGAGTGGGAAAAAACTTTTTACTAATACCGCTATAATTACCCTGGGTACAGTTCTGGGCAGCTTTTTGTCATATCTCTACAATATGCTGATGGGCAGGCTTTTGGGCCCAAGTCAATATGGTGAATTGACAGCTATAATGTCGCTAATTGCTGTTGCTGGAGTGGGTGGTGGAGCAATTACTTTGGTTGCAATGCGTTATTCGAGCGAACTGTGGTTTAAGAAACACAATCAAGCACTCAAACGACTGATTGCAGTTTTAACCAGAGCCGTGTTTCTTGGTTCGTGTGTTTTGTTCTTGCTGGGAGTAATTCTCAGCAAATCTTTCCAGGATCTATTCTCTCTTACTCACTATTCTTCTGTGATAATAGCCTTTTCTAGCTTGATCTTTGGCCTAATAATATTTGTGAATCGAGGAGTTCTTCAGGGTACGCAACGCTTCGTTTCTATCTCGATTACAGGAGCCACTGAGAATGCGCTTCGTCTTGCTCTTGGGGTTGGCTTGGTTTTGCTTGGGTTCGGCCTGAATGGTGCACTTGTTGCGATAGTATTAGCTACGATGATAACTTATTTTTTTACCATCATTCCTTTAAGACGTCTTCTGCCAAAGCCCGAAGACCTATCGGAAGTAAAATTTTCTTTTGATAAAAAAGAGATTGTTGCCTACTCCTGGCCAGCACTGTTAGCAGCGCTTTTTTTGGCACTAAGTATGAACATGGATATTTTTTTGGTTAAACATTACTTCCCGGCAGACCAAGCAGGTGTTTACGCTGCGGTTTCAACTGTTGCCAAGATCATTCTCTATTTAACGGCGCCAATAATCTCTGTTATGTTCCCGATGATTTCGGAGTTACAAACAAAAAACGAAAAACATTATAAAATGCTTCTCTATTCGCTTTCCTTCACCCTTGTGGCAGCCCTTGCCGTTTTGGGCGTTTATTCTATTGCTCCTGGTTTCGTCTTGAGGGTTCTTTATGGCAGCAGCTATACTGCCTACTACTACTTGTTACCTCAGGTTGGAATTATGGTCGTATTTTTTACACTGATAAACTTGATGTCAAATTATTTTATGGCAGTTAAGCACTTTGTGTTTTTGCGGTTATTTCCAGCAATTATTATTCTACAAGTCATTTTGGTGGGTCTTTGGCATTCCTCCTTGTCTCAGGTAGTAAGCTTGTTAACTTTTACCCTTGCCTTGCTCTTTATGGTCATGTTCGGGTACTATTTATTCACTAAAAGGATACAACTTAGAGCGATGATTCGAGGTATTAATGAATGATAAACCAAAATTATCGATCGTCATTCCTGCTTATAAGGAGGAAAAGTGCATTTATTCAACGATAGATGAGATTCTGAAGGCGCACGATTGCCTGGATTATAAGTATGAAATTATTGTAGTTGTGGATGGTTCTCCTGATGAGACAGCAAGAGAAGCAAGGAAACATCGTTCCAGTAAGGTTAGAGTTTTTGATTACCCTAAAAATCATGGCAAGGGATATGCTCTCAAGTATGGTACGGAGAAAGCGCAAGGTGAGATAATTACGTTTGTAGATGCCGGAGGTGATTTCGACCCGGTACAGTTTGATAAGTGTGTCAAGTTGATGGAGATTTTTGATGCTGACTTCGTTATCGGATCCAAACGCCATCCTGCTTCAAAGATCAATTATCCTCTTGCTCGGAGAATATACTCATGGTTCTATCACAAATTAGTGAGAGTTCTCTTCGGTATTCATGTGACCGACACACAAACTGGCTTAAAGTTTTTGAAGCGCAAAGTGGCAAAAGCAGTCTTACCGCGGATTGTAGTGAAGCAGTATGCCTTTGATCTTGAGATGCTCGTGATTGCATATCAACTTGGATTCAGACGCATCTTTGAGGCACCTGTTGAGATGAAGTTCAATACTTCCAAAACCGGAGCGGCAAATTTGAAAACTATCCAGCGGATGGTTTATGATACTTTGGCTATCTTCTACCGTGCTAAAATACTTAATTACTATCTAAAGCAGAAATAAAACTGAGGAGCGAGTGATGGCTACTTATCTAATTTCTGGAGGAGCAGGCTTCTTGGGATCGAATCTGATCGGTCGCTTGCTTATTGATGAGAACAATAAGGTGGTTTGTCTTGATAACTTGCTGACTGGCCAAGAGGAAAACATCCAGGAATTTATCGGGAAAGCGAACTTCTCCTTTATTAATCACGACATACGTGAGCCTTATGAAAGTACAGAACATTTTGATTACGTT
>DAOOSE010000074.1:0-5849 GCA_035389625.1 bacterium | reverse complement strand
GATTAGCTCGGTCGTTGCATGAGCAATTGGTCCCCTCGAGGGATTCCATGTTCTAACAGCCTTCCATGCATCCATAGCATCATACACGGCATCCAGATTGGGTTGACTTGATAGATTATAAACAATTGAATTAATAAACAAAACATCGTCATCTGTGCTCTCTAGGTGCGCAAGAACATTTTCAATTTCAGTATCTGTCACTGCCGCATCTTCCTGGGGAAATTCTACCCCTACCTCGCTTGCAGCAATTCTAAGCTCATGTCGGTGGCTCGGCATACGATACCACGCACAAATCAATTGAGTTAACTTGTCCTTGTCAACTAAGCGCTCATCTGAAAGGGCTTCGGGATGAATCTGTTCATTCATTTTTCTCCTCGCTTTGTTTGAAAAAATAATTCTAATAATATCGTCACGACAACTGTTGATATTCCAATCGTAATATCGAGAATTCGCAATCCTTGCAGAAGCAAGATCGTGGTAGCTGCAATTGAGATAAAAAGCGCTTGCCTGACTGACGGCCAAAATAAATTTTCTTGCTTCGTCTTTTTGAAAAGGTGCGTTTTGGCGTAAAATATCACGATGGCCAGAATGCCAGTAGCTGAGACCAGAAAGGATGTGTAGAAATTGATAAAAGCAGTTTGGCTGGCAGAATAAGGATTGTAATTAAAAATGGACAACACCATCGAAGCAACGGCAAAAAGCGTCACCGAAAAAAGAAAGAAAAGATTTCTAAGGAGTGTCATCTTTATTCTCCTTAACTTTTTCGATTAGTTTGTCGAGTTTCATTGCTTGATCCTCTGTCTTGTCAGCAACAAAGTAAAGCGAGGGAACCCTTCTGGCAACAACCGTTTTGGCCAAAACTTTCCGCATATCCCCTGCTTCTTTCCTGGCATCTTCCACTAAGGCATCCACATCTTGGAAGCTAGATACCCAGACTTTAGCAAAAGAAAGATCCTTGGAAACATGGACCTGAGTCACTGAAAAAATCGCCTGAGGAAATCTTCTTTGTAGTTCTTTGGAGACTTCCCGGAGAATCAGTTCGTCAAATTGCTGCATTCGATTGGTTGCCATCAACTAGATATTAACACAATCGACCGAGAATTGCCATTGTGATCACAAAAAACTCCTCCTTGAGAGATATTTGATTGTTTCATTGTTCGCGGGAGTTAGGCTTCATTGCACTGTGGCAAAAAGAAAAGATCACACAAATCTGTATGGCCTCTTCTTGTTCACCGCTTATTGTTCAATTGTTATGGGGTCGATAACAATTTAACAATACAACAATTCTAACAATCTTTGCTGGTTTACCGTTTCGCCCATTGCGGTGATCGACGAGCTCCTTTGAGACCAGGCTTCTTGCGCTCTGCTTCTCTTGGATCTCTTGTCAGCATTCCTGCCTTCTTGAGAGTAGTGCGATATTCTCCGTCATACTTTTCGAGTGCCCTGGCAATACCAAGTCTAATGGCATCAAGTTGGCTGGCCTTACCACCGCCCTTTACCTTGGCCGAGACGCCAAAAGCGTCTTTCTTTCCAACTAGGATTAGTGGAGCTAAAACTGCTTCGGAAAATTCTATCTTCTCTCCGTTCATAAGCATGGCTTGTGAGTTTTCTGTAAGATGAACAGAAGCCACGGCAGTTTTGCGGCGACCCAGGGCCCTGATATATTGTTTTGGAGTATCTGTTTTAGCAGTCATAATTATTGTATTCTTTTAGTGATAAGCAAAGATTTTGGCATTAATGCACGCAAGCTAAAGCTTGGGCTCCGGTTTTGTAGTGCCGTCAACATTAACAAACTTAGCATTCATGTGAGGATGTTCGGCTCCAGTATAAACCTTTAGACGATCAAGAAAACATTTCTGAAGCTTATTTTTAGGAAGCATTCCAGCCACTGCCTTGGTTAAAGCAAGTCCGGGTTTGCTCTTTTTAAGCTCTGGAAGTGTCTGCGTCTTCAGGTTTCCAAGATATCCGGTATGTGCATAATATCTCTTCGACTCTTCTTTCTTGCCGGTCAAGACAAAATTGTCAGCATTAATAACAACAACAAAAGCGCCATTATCAGCATTTGGAGCAAAATTTGCTTTTTTCTTAGCTCGGAGTGAATCGGCAATTTCTGTGGCAAGACGACCAAGGATTTTACCTTGAGCATCAAAGAAGTACCACTCTCTTAGGTCTTCTGTTGTTTGATTATTTGGCTTCATCTGTTGTTTCCTTATCGACTGTAATATCCTTTGACTTGGCTCGGGATGCCCCAGAGCGAGTAACTTTGGTAGTCACTTTTGCGGTATTTTTTTCTTCTGATTGAGGTTCCTCAACAGCTTCTGATTTATTGCTTTTTGCCTTCTTGACAAATACTTTTCTATCAATCAATTCTAATCTCATCATCGAAGCATTGTCGCCAAGTCTATTCTTCAAATGATAGCTTCGAGTAAAACCACTTGTTCTTTCAGCATACCTGGGGCCAAGTTCTTGAATAACCTTATCAACAGCATTTCGATCAAAAAGCATCGCATTCAGTTTACGGATTGTGTTGAAGTCCTTACCCCGTGCTCTAGCAAGCAGCTTATCGACATAAGTCTTAACTTCCTTGGCTTTTTGCTCGGTAGTATCGATTGTTTCGTACAGCAAAAGTGAAGTTGCAAGGTTGCGAACCAGGTGGTTCCGATGATCTTTTTTTCTTCCAAGCTTTCTCATTCTATTCTATGATGGTATTAATTTCGTCAACACCTTTTTTGCCTAAACCCTTGATCTCTTCAAGCTTCAGTGGAGACAATCTCTTGAGGCCACCAACCGTCTTGATTCCTGCATTCAGCAAAGCGTTGGTCGTTCGGGACGAAAGGTTTAAATCTTCGATTTTGGTTTTGTTGTCAATGTCTTCATCTTCTGAATCTACACTTGCCTCTTCAACAGCATTCTCTTGTTCGTCATTGCTGGCTATAACTTCTGAATCTGTTGCGACACCGAGAGCTGAGATTGCAGAAAAGTGATCCACAAGCACAGCAGAGGCAAACTTAAGCGCATCCTTTGGTTCAATTGTGCCATTGGTGGTAACATCAAGTACGAGTTTATCGTAGTTAGTCATTTGGCCGACGCGCGTGTTCTCAACGTTGATCGAAACGCGCTTGACTGGGGAGAATAAGGCATCGACGGCAATGCGTCCGATTTCTGATTTTCCTTCGTTTGCTTCAACGCTAACAGCCTTGAATCCGGTACCTTTTTCGATACAAACTTCCATGTAGAAGTCAGCGTCTTTCTCGAGTGTTAGGATATAGCCATCAGGATTAACAACTTCTACCTGGCTATTTGGCTTGAAATCTTTTGCGGTCACAGGACCAGCACCCTTTTTGGAAAGTTCAAGGATAACGGGCTCGTCAGAAAAAGAGGTAAGATAAATACCCTTAAGGTTCATGATCAGCTCGACAACATCCTCTTTAGCGTTAGGGATGGCGCTAAACTCATGGTTAATACCTTCGATTTTAAATGAAGTGATAGCAGCGCCAGGTATTGAAGAAAGCAAAACCCGTCGCAACGAGTTGCCAACCGTAGCACCATATCCGGGATATAGTGGCTCGATGTCAAATCTCGAGTGAGTTTTGTCAATCTTCTGTTCCGTAACTTTTGGTAAATCGATAATAGCCATTGTGCTCCTTAGAACTATCTAGAGTAGAATTCAATAATTAAGCTTTCGTTGATAGGGGTATCAATCTCTTCCCTGCTTGGTCTATGCAAAACCTTGCCTGAAAGCTTTTTCGAATCAGCTTCCAGCCAAATGTTGGCTTGATTCAAGGGTAGCTCTTTGAAGAGCTTGGTAACTTTCGGTGTAACCACATCGTCAACCTTAAGTTGAAAAGATGGAATAGTAACTGATTTACCATTGACTGTAAATAGTCCGTGAGATGCATACTGTCTTGCCTGAGCGCGCGAAGAAGCAAATCCGAGACGATAAATCACATTATCTAAGCGCATTTCCAGGAGCTGCATTAAACCCTCACTACGGTTTCCTACATACTTCTCGGCCTCAGTAACGTATCGTGCAAACTGACCTTCGTCAATTCCGTAGATCCGCTTGGCTTTTTGTTTCTCTCGAAGCTGTTTGCCGTATTGGCTAACTTTGCCACGAAATCCCTGTCCGTGCTCACCCGGAGCGTATGATCTGCGAACTACGGCACATTTAGGTGACAAACAGCGCTCACCTTTCAGCATGAGCTTTTCTCCCTCTCGACGACATTTTCTACAGCCTTGAAACATGGAATAAATCCGATTAAACGATAAAAATTTAAACTCTTCGAGCCTTACGGGCGCGGCAACCATTATGGGCAATTGGTGTAATATCTTTCACAATTGAACCTTCAATCTCTGCAGCGACAAGCGCTCTAACAGCAGAATCGCGACCAGGGCCCACACCGGAAACATAGATATTAGCTTTCTTAAAGCCGCGGGCCTTTGCTCTCTCAACGGCAGCAGCAACTGCAAGCTGGGCTGCGTAAGGAGTGGATTTCTTTGTCCCCTTGAATCCGATTGCTCCAGCCGAAGATGCAGAAATAGCATTACCCTTTTCGTCTGTAATAGTGATCAGGGTATTGTTAAAGGTAGACTGAATGTAAATATTGCCAGAATATACAGGGGTTTTACTGCGTTTCTTTACTGCCTTTGTTTCAGTTTTCTTCGTTGTGGTTGTTTTGGCCATATTTTCCAATTGCTAAATTGCTAAATTGCTAAATTGTTTGCATAGCCCCTGTTGTCTTTGTGCCGATTTCCAGTAATTTAACAATGAAACAATTCTAACAGTATTTTCTTTACTTTTTGGTAAGTGTTTTTCTGCCGGAGCCGACTGTGACCTTGCGGCCTCGTTTTGTCCGAGCGTTAGTCTTGGTTCGCTGTCCCCGAACAGGCAAGCCCCTTGTGTGTCTGACTCCACGATATGCGCTAATCTCTTTTAAACGTTTGATATTTTGAGAAACCTCTGTTCTGAGATCTCCTTCAACCTTGAAATTTTTACCGATAAATTGTCGAATTCGTTCAATTTCCTCATCAGTCAGGTCTTTAACTCTAGTATTAGGATTCACAGAAGTGCTAACAAGAATTTTTTTACTGATAGAAGGGCCGATGCCGTAAAGTGAAGTCAGCGCAACTTCTACGCGCTTACTGTCAGGTAAATTGATGTTTGCTATTCTTGCCATATCAGTAAAATTTCTTAATTTCTAATTACTAATCAAGTCCCAGTTTCTAATTCAGAAATTATTTAGACATTAGTAATTCTTAATTGTTAATTGCCGATGAAACGGCTTATCCTTGTCTCTGTTTATGCTTAGGGTTGGCACATACGACAAATACCCTCTTTTTGGAGGAAACTGCACTTGATGAACCCTTTTTGCTGCGGATTACAATCTTGCACTTATCACACATTTTTTTAACAGATGGTTGGACTTTCATTGCAAGGGACAATTTAAATTATCAAGGTTCAACTTGAAGTTGAATCCTTGTTTTTGACACAAAAACTAAAACACCCCTTCAACCTTTTTATAGGTTATCCGGATTTAAACGACGTATTACTCTGCCCCTTGAAAGATCATACGGAGTTAACTCCACCAGGACCTTATCGCCGGCAGTTACTTGGATGCGATGTTGTTTCATTCGTCCTGAGAGATAGCCAAGAACAAGGTGGCTATTTTCAAGCTCAACTCTATATTTGGAATCGGGCAAAACCTCGATTACCTTCCCGGACACTTCAATAACATCGTTTTTCGTCATATTTATTAACGTAAATGTAACATAATTAAAGGTTTAAGTCAACACGTTGTAGCGGTCCATAACATGTTGGACTTTTTCGGTTGTATGAAGTTATCAATAAA
>DAOOSE010000073.1:0-5992 GCA_035389625.1 bacterium | reverse complement strand
TTCTCTCCGCTCGATTTCTCAAGTCTTTGAACATGCTCAATTGTTAGATCATGGTGTCATCTTAGAATATCAATTGCCGATGACATCCAGACGACTGGACTGTATGATTTGTGGCCAAGATACGGAACGCAAAGACAATGCTGTTATTGTCGAGCTAAAGCAGTGGGAAAAATGTGAAGGCTCGGATGGTGATAATGAAGTTACAACATGGCTTAATGGCAGGAAAAGGGATGTTCTACATCCTTCGGTTCAGGTGGGGCAATATAAGCTATATCTTCAAGATACGCATACAGCTTTTTATGCTGGTTCTAATCCTGTCAACTTGAACGCATGTACTTATTTGCACAATTATTCCCATGATGCCCACGATGTTATCTTCGACGATAAATTTACTCCCAGCCTCGAGAGATTTCCTTTGTTTACGGCAGATGATGTCGACAGAATGATTGACTACCTAAGGATAAGGCTTAGGAATGGACAAGGCAGTGATGTTTTAAATCGAGTTGAGAAGAGTAAATATCGGCCTTGCAAGAAACTGATGGATCATGTAGGTAATCTTATCAAAAACAAAAAGGAATACGTTCTTTTAGATGAGCAGCTAATAGTTTATGATACAGTTTTGACTTTTGCCCGCAAAGGATTCCATGACAAAAAGAAAGCTGCCATCATTATCAAGGGGGGCCCCGGGACAGGGAAATCTGTTATCGCAATAAACTTGATGGCAGAGCTTCTCTTAAAAGGATATAACGCTCATTATGCAACGGGATCCAAGGCTTTTACTGAAACGTTAAGGAAGATTATTGGGACAAGAGGAGCGATTCAGTTTAAATATTTTAATAGTTACATGAATGCAGATAATAATGCCGTTGATGTGCTGATTGCCGATGAAGCTCATAGAATTCGAACGACGAGCAATAGCCGATTTACAAAAAAGGAAAATCGTTCTTCATTAAGCCAAATCGAAGAGATTATGAATGCCTCAAAAGTCTCTGTATTTTTTATAGATGACAATCAGGTTGTAAGACCTAATGAGGTTGGCTCAACGGAATATATTAAGCAATATGCTCTTGAGAAGAAAGCGAATGTTATTGAATATGAGTTAGAAGCCCAATTTAGATGTAATGGTTCCGAAGCTTTTGTGAATTGGATTAACAATACTTTAGGGATAAAAAGGACAGCCAATGTCATTTGGGATCGACACGAAGAATTCGACTTTAAAATATTTTCTTCTCCTGAAACATTAGAAGCTGCCATCCGTAATAAGGTGCAAGAGGGGCATACTGGAAGAGTAACTGCTGGATTTTGTTGGAAATGGTCTAATCCTAGACAGGAGGGGACACTACTAGAGGATGTTGTGATTGGAAATTACAAACGTCCATGGGATGCAAAGCCCGATGCCAGAAAATTGGCCCCGGGTATTCCCAAGGCTTCTTTGTGGGCCTATGATCCAGCCGGTATTGACCAAGTCGGATGCGTATATACGGCGCAAGGATTTGAATTTGATTATGTCGGTGTCATTTTTGGTGAAGATATTATTTATGATTTTGATAAGCAAGCATGGATTGGTTTAAAGGAGAACTCTGCAGATGAAGTGGTGAAGCGTAGCAAAGATCAGTTTGTGGAGCTGGTAAAGAATACTTATCGCGTGCTTTTAACGAGAGGGATGAAGGGGTGCTATGTTTATTTCATGAATAAAGACACAGAACGATTTTTTAAGTCAAGAATTGAAGGCATGATGTCTGAGGATTCTTTGATGTTTTCCGAAGTCGCTCAACAAATTGAGGATAATAGGGTAGGGGGGGTTGTGAACCAAATTGAGGAATCTTTGCGTTTTAAAGAATATTTACCAGTTTATTCTTTGGCTGCGGCATGTGGCCGTTTCGGTGAAGGGCAAGAAGTTTCCCCTTTAGGATGGATGAGAGTTGATACAGGACGCCGTCTTAATCGCAATATGTTTGTTATTAAAACAGTTGGTTTGTCAATGGAGCCAAGAATTAAAGACGGATCTTATTGTGTCTTTCAGGGTAATGTGGTTGGATCGAGGAATGGGAAAATCGTATTAGTTGAACTGCGGCAGGATGCTGATCCCGATACCGGGAGATATACTATTAAACGTTACTCCAGCCGAAAAGTATTCGGTGATGATGGTCAATGGAAGCACGAAGAGATTATATTGGAGCCATTAAATAGTGCTTTTGACAAAATTGTTTTAAACGGAAACCAGGATGGTGAATTAAAGGTTGTTGCAGAATTTTGGGACATTGTTGGGTAGATATGAAAAAGATACAAGATGATATTTTAAGTTATAGAGAAATGTGTGATCAGGAGAATGTGCAGACATTACAGAGAGGCATGAACTATCGCCTAAATCCATCGTATTCGGTTATTTTGATGTCCCAAAGGACCAATGCTCCTTATAAGGATAAAATCCATGAAGATGGAATTACTATTGAATATGAAGGACATGACGTATCAAAAAGAAGCTATACACATGACCCCAAGGGTGAAGATCAACCCGAGGAATTGCCTCCTGGCACAATGACCCAGAATGGAAAGTTTAAGAAAGCTGTTGAGGAATTTAAGGCTAAAAAAAGAAAGCCGGAACTTGTTAAGGTTTACGAAAAGATTCTGGCTGGGACATGGTCCTTGAAAGGTGTTTTTCATTTAGTTGATTATAAGTATATCGATGATGGGCGGCGCAAGGTCTTTCGATTTATACTCAGATTATCTGAAGATCCTATGGCAAAAGAAAATTTAAAAGTTTCAGATATAAATCTTCCGGATTCGAGATTGATCCCCTCTGAGGTCAAGAAAGAGGTTTGGAAGAGAGATAAGGGGCGATGTGTTCTTTGTGGCTCAATCAAGAACTTGCATTTTGATCACGATTTGCCTTTTTCAAAAGGAGGGACGAGCTTGTCGATTAAGAATGTAAGATTGTTGTGTATGAAACATAATTTGGAGAAATCAGGAAAAATAGAATGAATCAAATATTTATAGTTAATATGTCCGTGGATGTGTGGGATTTCTATCCAGTAGCTTTTAACCAAATCAAGACTCGTGTTGCTGAATTCCTGAGACAGGAAAAGTCAAGGCAGGGATAGAGGTTTTATCAATATGATAGTGCTTCGTCTGACAAATAAAGTCCTTAAGGAATTCGGAAAACAGAAACCGGATATTGTTCAGATCTCTGAAGAATCCGTTGCCGACGAATGGTATGTGAATTTGTTTCGCTTCGATCGGCATAAATGTTTGCTGTTTACCCATGCCGGAACGTTATTTTCTTTTGTGGTGATGGGCGTGTCCCGGAAGGATATTCAGGTGTTGCCTGAGCTTTTCAGCAAAGAATTATCCAAAGCGTTGTTCTATGAGGAGTTCTCAGCCGGGCAGATCGGAGAGTTTTTGAAACGGGCCGATCAGATAGCGATTGCGAAAACGAATAACCGCAGTGTTTTATCTTCCATGAACCAGATAACCTTTGAGTATCCGTTTATCTTGGCGAGGTTTGCGCATTTGGGGGAGGAGGGCTTTGTTGCCGCTAATCGGGAGTTGAACACCATGCTTCGCGGTGCAATCGGCGAAGGCAAGCACGATTACGGCGTCCCTATTGAGCGCTTCACGGAGATGGTCACGGGGAAGAAATCTGAGCGAGCGGAAAAAGGCCTCAAGCTTGGTTTGCAAAATCAAGAAGCTTATGTCTTTGAGGCCAGAATGACCCATTATTGTGAGGGTGAGAATATTACTCGCCAGGTTGCGGTATCAGGCAATAAAAATCTTCTGCATTTGGCGCAGGTTATTTTGGGCGCCTTTAATTTTGATTGCGATCATTGTTTCGGATTTTATGGGGATATTGAAAAATATCCCGGCAGGGAGCAGACAGAAATTTACGAAGCGTTTGTTGATGCGGATGTTGAATCCACGAGCGACGTGGCCCAGAGCGTAGAAAAGACAAAGATCGCAGCCGTTTTCAAAGATGTTGGAAAGAAGATGTTATTTATGTTTGATTATGGAGAGGACTGGCGGTTTATTGTTGAACTCAAAGAGATCCAGACGAACTCAATCGGCAAATTGCCAAGAGTTTTAAGCAGTATAGGCATCGCCCCGCCGCAGTATCCGAAATCCCCCCGCTGACACCCCGCCTGCGGTCTAACATATATTATGGCGAGGAACTCCTATGATGTCCCCATCTTGTAGATTTGTGCATATTTTTCTGTAAATCTGTGCATGGAACAATGTAGATTTGTGCATAAATTTCTGTAGTTCTGTGCATAATTTTGTGCTATGCTTAAAGCATCGACAGGGAGGTGTTTAATGAAATACTTTTCAAGATGGTTGGAAAAGCGAATCACTGAGGTGCTGAAATCGCATCCGGTCATCATTTTGACGGGGCCCAGGCAGGTAGGGAAGAGCACATTGTTGGAGAATGCGCCTTCTTTGAAGGAGTGGAGATATTTGACATTAGATGATCCTGATGCTCTGGAGCAAGCTAAGGATGATCCAAAGGGATTGCTTTGGGAGGAGAAGCCAACGATTATTGATGAGGCTCAGCGGTGTCCGGACCTTCTCGTGACCATTAAGTATTTTGTTGATAAATCAGGAAGGAAGCGGCAATTTATCTTGTCGGGTTCGGGAAATATTTCATTGCGGAAAACTCCTCGCGAGACTTTGGCTGGGCGCGCAAAGTATCTTCATTTAACCGGTTTCAGCTTAAGAGAGAGGCAGGAGTTACCTGCTCAATCCATCCTGGATGAGTTTTTGCAGAGCAGGAATATTGAGCCTGGGGAGGTTAAGAAAACAGCAGACCTTTTCGAGACAGTTTGGCGAGGGGGATTGCCAGGCGTTGTTTTGGCTTCTTCGGATAAGGTGGCGTTGGAAAGAATGGGAAGCTATGTCGATACTTATATTCAAAGAGATATTCAAGATTTGATGAAAATTCGCCACCCGCAGAATTTTCGTCGGCTTATGGCGGCATTGGCTGAGGCCACTGGATGGGAGAGTGTGCAGGATGAATTATCCAAGGCTTGTGGGGAAAAGCGAAGTAATGTCAGTCGGCATATGAGTCTTTTGAAAGATACACATTTGCTTTATGAATTAAAGGGATACGCGGGTAAGGGAGAAAGATCGTATCGTCAGTCAAAATATTTTTGGTTTGATTCAGGTGCGGCGTGTTTCTTGGCTGGCATTCATTCGCCCAAGGATCTCAAGAAACCGAATCTCAAAGGGAGATATCTTGAGAATTTTATCCTTCAACAAATTCTATCTTGGGCATCATTACGAGTGATCCCTCCGGAGGTTTTTTACTGGAAGCCGCGCGCACAAGATATTGAAGTTGATTTTGTCGTTCGTGCCAATGGGAAAGTGGTTGGAATTGAGGTGAAATCAGCAGGAGAGGTGACGTTTGGCGATACTCGGACTATGAGGGAATTTCTAAAATCTCACCCCGAGGCTTCAACGGGGATCATTGTTTATAGTGGTAATAAGATTTTCCCCATAGCATCGAATATTTATGCGGTACCTTGGATAGCTTTTTAAGCCGTTTAATAGGTGTTAGCTTAACCTTACACGTGTTAGGTATTCCTAACACCGGCATGTTGAGATGATTTTCGAACCATGACAAAGGTTCGGTAATAGCGTTCGTCGATAACGGCAAAAATCTTGGTTCGGAAAGTTCGGAAAAAATAGAATTTAATATAATCTCATATAACGGTTATATGAGATTATGGGAGGCAGTTCAAAATGATGCACGGGTACAAACAGTTGGTGTCGGTGCCAGAAATGGCCGAGATTCTCAATGTTCCCGTTAGTTGGCTGTGTATGGCCGGACTCGCTTCGGGGAAAAATCGATCCCGCATGTGAAATTTGGGAAGTACATTCGATTCAATCCCGAAGAAGTCATCGAGTTTTTCAGGCAAAAAACGACTCGATAAAGTTGGCACAAATCTGGCACATGGCCGGATGAGAAAAACATAACTACCTATGTGCCATGGCCTTGCGT
>DAOOSE010000072.1:0-6006 GCA_035389625.1 bacterium | reverse complement strand
AGCTGAGCCAAGTGTTGGAATGCTTCTTTCGCCAACCTTAACATTTGCCGATTCATTACCGCTCATAACATTATCAAAACTTATGGCATCAATCCCCCAATTACCAGTGGCAACACCGACAATCAGTCCCTGAGCCATCGCCGGTGTTATTTTAACCCCTTTTCCAAAAAGCGCTTCGGATCTGCTTGCGATATATCCCGAGAGGAAGTCAAAACCTCCGTTGCCGACGAAATTCTCGAAAGCTTTCGGATCGTTTATTACCCAACGGTCATAAACGAATTTGGCGACATTAACCCAATCAATTTGAACCGGATCAAACTTTATTCCCAGTATATAACCATTCCTTAAACCGTTCCGAATATATTTTCCAAGAGCAGCAATTTTTATCTCTGTGTTTCCCTTGATAATCGCCTTAGCAAAGCCAGGAAAAATGCCGGCATCAATTTTCCAAAGTCCCATGTCAATTAACTTATACTGTAAATTTTCAAAGGCCATTTGGCGCACTCTGCGCTGGTTTGCCCTTATGCGCTCCTCTCGGGCAGCGGAATAGTTTGAATTGCCAGACGGACCATTATAATTAGGGTTGTAGTATTTGGCGGGATTTTCTAATATGTCTCGCTGCTGGGGAGTAATATTTGGATCGTTAATCAGTTCATTATAGCGGCTTTCGCTATATCCATATTCTGCGCCATATTGTGCTTCAAGTGTTTGCTCTGTTGAAAGTGTGTGGTCACCATTTCCAATACTATCGACGAAAGAGTCAGCAAAAGAACCACTTCCAGTTGAGGGACAGCCGGAAGAGTAGCAATAAGGCTGATTTGTATTATTTGGGGCGGGATCTTCGTTCACTTCTTGCCAGGCTGCCATTTGGTAAGCATCAATGTTGGGCAAACCAATATAAGCCAGCCTGAGATCGTTATAAGAGATTCTAAACTCTTCAGGAACCGCCATCCGACACATACCCGAGACTCGCTCATTACAATTGGTTGTGCCAAGCCGATCAAGCGGCAGCATAGCGACATTTACAGTGAAGGCTGCTGTTACTACCGGAAAAAATCTCAAATCTCCTCGCATTAGCTGTCTGATATCTCTAATTGGCATATCGACACCAATTCGAGTATAAGATCCATCTTCATTCTTTACCTTGATGTTGTAAATTGCCTCGTGTATTTTTTCTGCAACAGCATTTTGCGCCCACTCCCAGGCCCTGCCTTGCCAGCTGGTCGGCAAAGGATTTCCATCTTCATCTCTTGGTATATACCCGGATCCCGTTGAATCAGCTCTGGCACTCTGACGGCACAAGTGTTCTTGTTGGTTCCGGCTATTTATTTCATCGTTTGTTTCATTAATCTCGCGCCGTAAATTAGAATATTCGAAAACCCACTGGCGCTGATCGCCGGTCAGCCTGCCCAAATAATCGCTATCGCTCTCATCACGATTTTGGTCTGGCAAATCTGCTGGTCTTCGAGCCAAGAGAAGAGAAAGCTCTTTTTCCAATGAAACAAGCTTGGTATTTAAAGCAATATCCATTCCACCGGGATACGCTTGTTCGTGGCACTGAGCATCATTTTCTCTTAAGTTCTCACTTGTTTGATCTGTATAAAATGCTCGGTATAGGCCAGAAAAGGAAGCAAATTTTTCACTATCAAGCTGCATTTGTGCGTCAAGTCTTTGTGCGCCAATTGCCAGTAATGTGGGTATTGCCGAGCTTGGGTTTTCAATAATTCCCGCAGTTGTGCCGGCAGGCCAACTCATCCTCTCGTCCAGACGAAAACCAAAGAGTAAATCAAGATTTTCATAGAGATAGCTCCAGTTATGATACATATCCGTGTCCGGGCAGCCATCAACTGTGTGCGGGCGACTAACGCCGATCTGGGATGATCGGCTGCAAATAAAAATCCGGCTGATATTGGTAATCAGATTGGTGGCGGCCTCTGATTCAACATCACTAAGTCCAAGTAATTGTCCCAAGCCCTCCAAAGCAGCTCTTTGCGCTAATTTCTCCCCAACATAATTATTGAAAGCCCCCGGTGTTTTAATGCCGGTCAAAAACTCATAAGTCAGATAATGCTCAATCGAGAGCAGGGAGTCAATTTCTACAATCCGATCAAAAAACTTTTTTGTTTCATAAAGCCTCAAGCGGTCATTCTCACTAATATTTTCGAATGAGCCGGAGATCTTTGCCGGTATTTGATCCGGTGCAACTCGTAATTTCGAGAGAAAGCCGGGAAGGTAATCTTCAAGAAGATATCGATCATATTCAGCTAAAGCTCTGCTGGCGCTATTAGAGAGAATTACGGAGGATGTAACATGTTCACGAAGAGCGCTGATTTTTGCTGTTGCGCTGGCACTTGCAAGAGTGTTTGCTCTCTTCTCACCCAGGATTAAAGGAAAGTATCTTTCTAGTGTTTGGTGGTCGACAGGAATACTGAATGCGTCAATGAAATTAATTGGTCTGACTTTCTTGATCACTTCATTTATATTTCCTCCCCAGAAGGTGTCTTTAGGGAGCTTCAATGTCTGTTCTATCTTGGCCTGACCGATATTTTTTATCGGGTTTCCTCCCAGTGAGATATAATCAAGGCCAAATACATCGCCCAGAATAACCTCGCCTGCTCTTCTCAAAGCACATTCCCTTGCTTCAGGTGTACGTGCATTGTATATCATCAATGTTGTTCCGGGTTTGAGGCCAAGTTCGTTGTCGATGAGAGATGTTGCAATGCGGTATAGGGAGCGAAAATCTCCATTTAGAACAGCATAGAAATCATCAGCATCAAACATTTCGGGATCAACATCAATACCCATTGATTCAAAAAGCTTATTAGTAAGTACTCTTTTTGCCTCCGCTTTTCCAACCAGTTTTTTATAATTAGGGACGGGTGAATTGACAGATTCTCGACTAAAAAGTTTCTTTAGTGTCGAAAGGGGGATTGACAAGATTTTTTCAATCTCACCCCATTCTCGATCGTTAAACACTGAGCTTACTTGCGGATCAGTGCGTTCAAAATTTTCCGGATCTGGTGCTTCTTCTTCTGTGCTTGGAATATAGGCATTACTGTTGACAAACCTTGTTAACCTTTCAACTAAATTGCTATATTCTACGCCTGTGGCGGAAGCGATACTTGTTTCACTGCCCTCGATCGGAATTGTAAGTGATTGAGCAATGCTATGTATAATACCCTTTAACTGATCTTCTTTGTGCTCATTGGAGTATCTCTGGGCTTCTTCCCAGCTTGCAAAACAATGCCGCCCTTTTTTGTCGTAATAGCAGAAGGAACCATTCTCCAAGGATGTTGAGTTAGAATGAAAGCCCCCCTCCTCACTATAATCAATCGGGCAAGAATCAGCACTGTCGGCATAAGGATTAGTGCCGGTATAATCCGGTGACAAATCTCCGTTTAAATATTCATCCCTCTCGCTTGGCGTAACCTCACCGTTTACTAGTTGAATATATTTATCGATCACATTCTTTGAAAGTCCCATTCTGGCTTCAAGAATACGCTTATCATCATTTCCAATTGAAGTATTAAACAAGCTTGTTTCTTCGGTAAAAAGGCTTTTTGTTGATCCTTCTCTTATATTAAAGGCACGGTCGATGGCTATTGATCTACTTACCGACCCTCCCCATGCCACAGGACTGTTGTCTTTGAGCGCCTCATATCTGCCTTTGGGAAAGCCGAGCCTCATTAACAAGTCATCTTGTCCAGAGCCTGTTCCTGCCATATCTCTGTTTTCAATATTCTTTACGACATCATCTAAATTAGTCTCCCCCAGGGCAACGTTGCCGTATTTTTCTACCATTGCCGTGCGATACTTCTGCCAATTATCATAAGCGCTTTCATGAAGCTGTTTAAGAATTGCAGCATTAGTGGCACGATAACCTTGCGGTGTTATCGTGGTACCTTCTTTGCTTAAATTACTAACCAGTTTTGCAAAGTCTTCCGGGCGTAAATTTTTGTAAGGACTGTTCTCTGGCAACCAGTGCTGAAGAGTGGTCGGATCTCTGAAATTGGGTTTTGTATCAATGGATAGTCCTTGAAAATAATAAGCTTGCATACCGAATTGTTTTTCGATCTTGGCCTGGCCTAAGGCCTGAAAAAGGGAGTCCGAGCCGATCATGCCGCGTTTTTGATAGTTTTGAACTAGATAGAGTAAGGTATTCGGCGGAAGATCAAGGTTGGATTCTGCAATATTTGCCCCAAGTCGAAGCATTAGTTCACTTGCGTCAATCTTTCCGGCCAAGAAGAGAAATATCAGCTTTCCAATCTGAAAAGTGCTTAGTCCGTTTCCGCCGGAATCATTACTGCCTGAATTACTTGAGCCTTGACCATAAAGAAGGTTGTAGGTATCGATCTGGCCTATCTGAAGATAATCTGAGTTGCTAATCTCTTTCCCGGCAATTATTTCTGAAACAGCGTGAATAAGATTATTTACATCAATGATAAGAATGTTTATCTCTTCCAACTCACTGGCAGTGTTTCCCTTGGTAATCTCATATCTTTCTTTGAGTAGTACCAGCTTGTCCCTTAATTGATCGAGGTCGATAATAATATCGGCAGCAACAGAAACGATATTCTGGGTTTGTAGGATATCGGGATCGGCTTCATTAAAGATTTTCTTAGATTTATTGACAATGTCTGTAATCAGGGTTTTGATTTCTCCAACTTCAAGTTCGTCAGTGCTTAGGTTGTCAGCATCTTGTTGAATTCTGGCAGTAAGGTCGATAATTTTTATGGCGCGGGAAACATAGAAACTTACTTCAGGATTGTCAATGTTAAGGCTGGGGTTATTCTCAAGAAGATCTATTCTAGTTCTCTCTTCGCTGTTTAATAAATTATTGGCTATGCCGACATAAAGAAGTTTGGCTCCGATTCTTTCAAAAACCGAACGGCCATTGGCGCTACTACAACCAAGCATTCTTTGCAGGTCATAGCGCTCAAGGCCAGTATCAAATGCTTTCTGTTCTGAAACTTTTGCAAGCACTTCGTTTTTGGAAACAGAATCACCTGAGGGTTGACCATCTTCGTTTTTACCCCTTAATTCGTAAGAAATTAGAACGGATGGGGCTGTGTCAATCTTGGATCTGCTTGATTGGTTTGAGATTGTGCCATTATAGATGACTGTTCCGTTGTTCGAGATGGTATAGTTTTGCGCAAGTCTGGTCGATCCTGCTCTGCAATCATCTTGTGATATATTTTGGCGGAGCCACTCCCTAAAAACAAATTGTCCAAAATTTTCCGTTGGAAGTAGTTGTGTGGCATCATTTTCAGTAACATAGATATCATACTTTTTTTCTGTATTCTTGTTCAGAAATTCTTCTGGAACAGCATCCTCGGAGAGAAGGCGGGCAATAGTGTAGATACCGATTGTTTGCAACGCGCTATCTTCTCCGCTTAGAGCCAGTGCCCACGTGTCGGGAATACTGGGAAAATCCTTGGTTGGTCCCGGTAAATTGTAAGCGGTATTATAAGCAGCAAAGTAGCGCAACCCATAAAGAGTGTCGTTGATTCTGGATTGTCCCACCATCACAGTGTATTGCCCAACACTAATTTCCCCCTTGATTAGCTTTGATGTGCTGTGAGGGGTAATATTTAAAAGACTATCAATAGAGAGTGGGTCAACCTTAAGAACATTTGAGCGGAGGTCGCCAATTGATCTGACAACATCGCTGAAGCCTCCTGAAGTTGGCCAGCTGTCAGATTTTAAGCTCAATTCTTTTTCAATTACCCTTTGTCCCATGATAATCTCAAAAATATGCTTAGACGTATTTGAACCGGCATAATAAGCTTCAAGGTCTCCGGATTTAAGACCGGCCTCATGCTCAATTTTGCGCCGGCCAACCGATTTTAATAGTTTTTCTAGATTATTACCGGACATAGTGGAGTTTATGCTGTCAAAAGAGCCAAGGGGCATTTCTAGGCGTTTCTCAATAGCCGCGCGGCCAACAATATATTTCATATCATCTATGCTTGAAATATTTTCATCGACAAATATCTCTCTGGGGAG
>DAOOSE010000071.1:0-6014 GCA_035389625.1 bacterium | reverse complement strand
ATATCGTATGCCCGCTCACCTTGAAGCGTTTTTTCTATTACCATAGGAACCAGGGTCGTCATATATGAATCCAATGTCTTAATTAGTAATTTCTAATGCCGAATCAATAACCAATTTGGAAATTATTAAATTGGAAAATTGGGATTTGATTAGAAATTCTTAATTCTTAATTTAATAATTATTTTTTAGCCAACTTATCGACTAAAAAGTTGATTGCTTTTTTTCCAGCATCGGGAGCTTCTTGATCAATTTTTTGTTCTTTGATAATTTCCCCGAGCAGCAAACCAACCTTAATATTTTTTATGGCGGTTTCCCTCATCTCTTTTCGCAGGTCTTCAGTTGTTTTCTTCAGGCTCTCCAGATATGAGTCAAAGTGCAAACCCATTTTCTCGAGTCGTTCCCGATAGTCAGAAAGAATTCGATCAATTTCTTTCTCGATCATTACTTCCGGAATATCAGCCTCAACTTTTGGAATAATTGCATCGAGCACTTTTTGTTCTACATCCCCTGTAAACTTTCGTTCAAGTTCGGAATCTAGGTTCTTTTCAATTGTGCTTTTCAGCGTTTCAAATGTTTTTTCACCGAAAGATTCAGCAAGTTTATCATCGGCTGCTGGCAACTCAACCTCTTTTAACGTGTTGAGCTTAACCTTAAATGTTGCTTTCTTTCCTGCATGGTCCTTGCTGTGATAATCCTTTGGAAAAGTAAGCTCGAATTCCTTCTCTTCACCCTTCTTCATTCCAACAATATTATCTTCAAATCCAGGGATGAGGGTACCGTCACCAATTACCATTGGATGGGCTTTTGAGGACATCTGATCGATCTTAACACCCTTTTGTGAGCCTTCGTAACTAATATCTACAAAGTCACCCTTTTGTGCTGCTCGCTCAATATCCTTTAGATCTGACTTTTGCTTTCGAAGATTATCTATAATCCTCTCGACGTCTTCTTTTTTGACGGTTTCGCGCGCAGGCAAAGATACTCTTACCTTGGAATAATCACCGATCTTCGGCTCAGGAAAGGTGCTCACTTCCAATTCTAGTTCCAGCTCCTGCCCCACTTCTTCAGCAGTTTTGCCATAAGTAGGGTATTTATTTACAACAATGTTGGGAGAACCAACAGGGGTAAGCTTGTGCTCCGAGAGAACCTTGAAGTAGACATCATTAATAGCCATATCGAGCGCATCCGACATGATCCGAGAAACACCAACCGTACTTTCGATAAGCGCTCTCGGTGCTTTGCCGGGACGAAAACCAGGTAATTTCACAGTTGGCGCAATGTGTTCGTATGCATGATCGATGTGGTGCAGCATTTCTTCCGGAGAAAGCTTGACTGTAATTTTTACTTTGGAGCCTTTGAATTTCTCGATTTTAGTTTGCATAGAGTTTTCTTCATTAAACTAATTAGGAAATGGGGGTTCTCATCAGGAACCCCCGGGTTGGGCCATTCCGGCCCCAAAACCCCGCCGGCAAGAGCGGGTCATCTTTAAATATACCTTAATAACAACCTTGCCGTCAACATTAATACCGACCCAACCCGAATTAAAATTATAGTTTTTCTTTCTAATTAGAGCTTCAGCACTCACTCCTCTCACGTTGAGTACTTTCACACTATTTGCGCCCTTGTCAGCAAACCTCTTTGGGCTCCAACATAGCGGATGACTGATTCTGAATTATTTTTGCCCCAAGACAATGCTTCTTTGAGCACAGTTGGTTCAATTTCTGAGAGATTTTTTTCTTGCATAATTCTGCCAAGCACCCCGACAGCAAAACTATCCCCTGCTCCAGTAGCATCAACTCTCTCGATACGCTGGTTAGTGAAAACATCATAATAATTCACACCATCATACGCCCTTGCCCCCTCCTTACCGTTTGTCACAACCACGATCTTCGGTCCCATATTTGCGAGCTTCTCCATAACCTCTTCAATGCGAGGCTTGACTTGAAAATCAGTAAACTTAATGGCCTCCTCCCGATTCAAAAAAAGAACAGTTGTGCACTTTAACAAGGCCCTGAAATGAGAAGCGCCTTTTAGAATCTGTTTTGACCCCGGGTTCCAAGCGATTTTAATACCATGCTCCGAAGCCTCTGCAATCAAGTATTTCTCGATCGCTTCAGTCTCTTCCCCAAGTGGAGTCACAAAATACCATTCTGTACTAACCTGTTTTGGCAATTCGATTGCTCTATAATCTTTTATTCCATGATACACAAAAATGGTTCTATCCCCATTCATTGAAAAAATCACGGAAAAACCACTCTTAATCTTATCATTTACTGTTATGTTCGAGACGTCTACATCTTCTACTTGTAAGCGATCAATTACCCGATCCCGCACTGTGTCTTTGCCTAAAGCAGTGATGATTCCGGCTTTGTATCCAAGCCTGGACAACCCAACAGCCACATTGCAAGCCGACCCTCCGATTTCATATTGGACGTCATCAAGCGCAATCTTCTCTCCAAATTCAAAGCAAATTGCCTTCCCAGAACCAAGTCCCTTCATTGATTGGACTCTCAACTCAGGCCAGACAAAAACATCTTCCGTGGCATCACCAATTGTTACGATATCATATGATGGCATTTATGCCTTAATCTTATTGGAAAATAGCTTGATATATCTATCTACAACCTTCTCAACCTCAACCATTCCCTCTTCCATTGGCTTTCGATAATCATCTTTTTCCGTGGACTCCTCGATCGGCTTGATAAAGGCATGACGGATCTGAGTATCGATGTTAAACTTTGCAGCCCCGATCTTAATCGCAGATCTAATGTCATCTTCGGATAACCCCGAAGCACCGTGTATAACAATCGGAATATCGACAACTTTACTTATTTCGGAGAGTAAATTCAGATCAAGATGCTCACCGGCTGGCGCCCCATGAACATTGCCGATCGAAACGGCAACAGAATCAATGCCGGTCAAATCAACAAATTTCTTAACAGTTTCAGGCTGACTCAAATTCTCAAAAGCAATTTCCTCACCACCCTCCTGGCGCTTCAAAACGCCGATTTCCGCCTCTACACATGTATCAGTAGCCTTGGCATATTCAACCACTTTCTTCGTCAGTGCCACATTATCATCGAATGCAAGCAAGGAGGCATCGATCATTACTGATCGCCAACCTGCATCAATTGCCATCTTCACCGTCTCAAAATTTTTAGCATGGTCGAGATGGATGGCACCTTTTATTCCGGTTGATTCAACCTCATTTCTGACAATGTCAAATATTTGTTCCAGCCCGGCATACATGATAGCGCTTGGTGTAGTCTGGATTAAAATCGGCATGTCTGATCGACTGGCTGCCTTGCATATTGCCTTTGTGACCTCCAGATTGTTAGTATTAAACGCTCCAACGGCATAGCCGTCTTCCTTTGCTTTTTTTAACTCTTGTGTAACATTCATCACGCCTTCTCCATTCATTCATCATTGCGAACAAAGTGGCAACGGAACGAAGCAATCTATTGGACAAGATTGCTTCGTCGCTGACTCCTCGCAATGACTAATAAAAATTATATTAAAGTAAATCATAATATAAATCTATAAATTCAGGATTCTCTTTCGTTACAAGATCTATTTTCTTCTTTCTTGAGCCAGCTTTTAACTGTTTTTCTCTTTCTATTGCATCCCTTGGGTCAGAATATTGCTCAAAGTAAACTAATTTTCCCACATTGTACTTAGCCGTGAAGCCCTTTACAAGTTTGTGCTTATGTTCATAGGCCCTTCTAATAAGATCGTTGGTGACACCTATATACAGAACTGTATTTTTAAAATTAGTCAAAATATAAATATAGTAACTCATAGATTGCTTCGCAGGTGCTCGCAATGACAACGTTATTTTTTCTTTGGCTTATACTCACTCATTACAGTAGTACTGAGAATAACCCCAGTAACAATTCCCGCCGTTGAGTATTGTGAAAGACCAATTTTAGCCAGGATAAAAGCGAACAACATACCAATAATCACGGCCGCTAACAAATCTAACAACACCCATTGCCAATACTTCACACGACTCCTTCTTAGTCATTGCGAGTCCTGATTTATCAAGGGCGTGGCAATCTATTTGAGAGATTGCTTCGTCGATGACTCCTCGCAATGACAACGTTATTTTTCTTTAGTAGTATCGCCTTCTTTTCTACTTTTCCAATATCGCTATCCCTGGCAATTCTACCCCTGCTAGATACTCGAGGGCGGCTCCACCGCCTGTCGAGAGAAAGGAGATTCCTTTTTCTAGCTTATGCTCAATAATGAAACCAACCGTATCTCCTCCGGCCACCACCGTAGTTTCATGCAGCTTACTGAGAGCTGTTGCCACGTCAACCATTCCCTTCTGATACCGCTCATCTTCACTCTTTCCAAGGCTTCCGTTCCAGAAAACTGCCTTTGCTCGAGCAATTTCCCGAGTGAAAATAGCGCGTGTCTCTTCTCCGATATCCAGTATCCTGAAGCTGTCTCCACTTTTTTCCACCGCTCCATCCACCGGCATCACAAGCTTGTTCCCATATCTTTGGATCATAGCCCTGCATTCATCGACCATATCCTCATCATATGCAGATTGTCCGATGTTTTCCCCTTTAGCCTTGAGAAACGTATTACCCACTCCTCCACCAACTAAAATCTTATCGGCCTTTTCTCCTAGCTTTTCAATCATTCCAGCCTTGTCTTTCACCTTCACTCCGCCTATGATCAAAACGAATGGCTCGGCTGGATTTTCAAGAAACAGGCTAAGCTGAGTCATTTCCGATTGCATCAAGAGGCCAGCATAGCTTGGCAAGAATTGCGTAATAGCAACAACAGAAGCATTTTCGCGATGGGAAACAGCAAATGCGTCATTGACATAAATCCCCGGTTTGCCATTTTCTGATTCAGTAAGACCGGCTAGCTCTTTAGCAAACCCTAGGTCATTTGCCTCCTCACGGGAATCCCAGCGCAAATTTTCGAGAACAAGTATCTGTCCCGGCTTCATCTCCTCTTTGATATGACCCTTAATGTCATCATTGACCACATCAGGAGCCATCTGGATCTTATGACCCATGATTTGTTGCAGCTTTATCGCAATGGGTTTGATTGACGTTTCCGGAGTTTTCTTGCCCTCCGGCCGCCCACAATGCGTACCGATCACCACTTTTGCCCCTCTATCGACAAGAAATTTGATAGTCGGAACAGCCGCCCTTATTCTATAAGTATCTGTAATCTTTCCGCCAGTCATTGGAACATTAAAATCGACACGCAGAAAAACTGTTTTATTTCGAAGCTCAATATCTTGAAGTAATTCCATCCCACTCCTTTAATTAATTCAAAGATAATTTTAACACTGAAGCAACAAAACAACAATCTGCCGATTGGCAGCCACACTAAAAAGTATTAGAATAATAAACAATGAAAGAGATTAAGTTCAATTGCATCTATGTCCTGCCCATGTGGCTTCTCACCCTTGAAAAAGCGTCCATACTTGGTATTTTTGCAACTCTGATATGGCTTTTAGTGCGCTCCATCAAAAACAGAAAGTCCGGTAAGCCAACATTTTCAGGGCAAAAAATCGCCATAGCCATTCTGGTCTTAATGATACTATTGCTGACAGCAATAACTATTTTTGAGTTTATGAAATCTTTACAGAACATGAATTCCGGATTCAGATGCTAACCTTTTGTATAAAAACTGAAAAGTTAACCAAATACTATCTTGGTAAAAAGATCGTCGGAATTAAGAATCTCTCGCTAGAAGTTCAAAGTGGAGAAATTTTTGGATTCATCGGTCCCAACGGAGCGGGTAAATCAACCACCATCCGACTGCTTCTCGATCTGATTCGACCCACCTCCGGCCAACTCTCACTCTTTGGACTCGATCCAAAAACCAACGGCACAGAGATTAGAAAAGATATTGGCTACCTGCCAGGCGAAATATTTCTTCAGGAAAATATTACCGGCAAAGAGTGTTTGGATTATTACAAAAGCTTCCGGAGATCCATCGATAATCGCTATCTCAAAAGCTTGCTTGACCGTTTTGATCTCGACCTG
>DAOOSE010000070.1:2391-6069 GCA_035389625.1 bacterium | reverse complement strand
AAGCTCACCGGTTTTGGCTATGAGAGATTAGATGGTGATTTGCGTGATGCCCAATACACAAAACTGGGAGGAGTAATAAAAATCTATCCAGTTTTTGCCGACACTGCTTACGAAATTGATTTTTTTGGTTCCGAAATCGAGCGTATCATTTCGAGGCATGATGGGGAGATAGAACAGCTGGAGTGTTTAGAGATCCGTCCAAACAGAATAATTCTTGAAGGTGGGGTAGTCACAAAGCCGGGGGATTACCTAGTGCACGAAGATTATGGTGTCGGCTTGTTCTCTCATCTGACCAAAAAAGAATTTGGTAAAGAGGAGTTTGAATACTTGGTCTTAAATTATTTACACGGTGATGTTCTTTTTGTTCCCCTGGAGCAAATAGGGAGGTTGTCTCCATATATCGGGGTAGGAAGAAAGAAACCCAAACTATCCAAATTAGGTACAGAAACGTGGAAAAAAACATATAAACGCGTGTATGATGATGTCATAAAAATGGCTCGCCACCTTCTCAACCTCTATGCAGAGAGGGAAATTATTAGAAAAACCCCTCGGCGTATATTCAAGGAATGGGAAGCCGAGCTTGTTAAAACCTTCGGTTTTGAAGAGACCCCTGATCAACAATCGGCGCTGAATGAGATGTATGGAGATCTCGCAAAGAACACTCCCATGGATCGGCTCATATGCGGAGATGTCGGTTTCGGCAAGACAGAGGTAGCACTTCGTGCTGCAGCGCAGAGTGTTGCAAATGGATATCAGGTAATTTTTCTTGTTCCGACCACCATTTTATGCGAGCAGCACTTTTCAACACTAAAGAAACGATTTAAGAATCTTCCGGTGTCTCTCGGTCGATTGAGTCGTTTTGTTGATCCTGGTGAGCAGAAAACTACGCTGGATAGGTTTAAGGACGGGTCCATCGACATTCTTGTAAGCACGCACAAAGTTTTAAAAGGATCCTTTGAATCAAAAAATCTTGGCCTTCTCGTTGTTGATGAGGAGCAAAAGTTTGGGGTGAAGGACAAGGAGAAACTCAAACTAAACAATGCCTCGGTTGACGTTTTGACTCTAAGCGCTACCCCGATTCCACGAACATTGTTTATGTCTCTCTCTGGAATTCGAGATATTTCTCAAATTTACTCCACGCCATTAGGTCGTTTGCCAGTGAAAACGGCAATCGAACCCCATACAGTAGAACAGATAAAGCTTTACATAGAAAGAGAGGTTAAGAGAGGGGGGCAGGTTTATTATCTTCACAATCGTGTGGAAACAATTGAGGGAACTCGAAAACAGCTGCAGAAGCTTTTTCCTTTGTTGCGGATCAGTGTTGCACATGGACAGATGGGCGAGGAGAGACTGGCAGAGACAATGCTTCAGTTTACAGACGGATTGATTGATGTTCTTGTTTGTTCAACAATTATTGAGAATGGGCTTGATTTGCCTAATGTCAATACTTTGATCGTAGAAGGAGCGGATAAGTTTGGCTTGTCTCAGCTTCACCAGATCAGGGGGCGGGTCGGGAGGAGCAAGATACAATCTTTCGCATTATTTACTTATCCAAACAAGCATTTGGGAGATAATGCCCTAAAGAGACTGCGTTCACTAGCGGAGAACAGTGAGCTTGGCTCAGGGTACAGTATTGCGCTCTCTGATTTGGAGATTCGAGGGGGTGGCAATGTTCTTGGGCGTGAGCAGCATGGAAACATGGAGGCAATCGGTTTGGTGCTGTATTCAAAGATGCTAAAAAAAGCAGTGGAGAAGTTGAAGTGTTAGTTTGTTGTCAATAAAAACCAAGATCCCAGACTCCATCCGCCAGCTGGCGGACCAAACAAATCACAAGAAATCATAACAGTTGCTATTTTCTGATATCATATTCTAATGAACAACAACGATCCTTATCTTCTGGCACTTAATGCTCACCCAAAAATTGGAAGCCAGACGATAAAGAAAATTTTGGCAGTTGCCCCTGATCTATCGAAATTATGGAACAAGGGCGAGGGTTTGATTGGAAAAAGGCTTGAGCCAAAAGTGGTCGACCTGGTGAAGGACGTAATTGCGAATTTTGATCCTGAATCTGAACTCATGAAGATAAAATCTCAAGATTTAGGTTACCTGACATATTTTGACTCTGGTTATCCAGTCCAGCTAAAAGAAATCTACGATGCCCCAATCGTTTTGTATATCAGAGGCTCGATTGATGCTCTTGGATATCCCAGTGTTGCAATCGTTGGTAGCAGAAAATGTACTTATTATGGCCGCAGAGTGGCGCGGCAATTTTCTAAGGAATTGGCGGGGGCCGGCTTGGCAATAGTTTCAGGACTGGCGCTCGGTGTTGACGGTGAGGCACATATCGGAGCATTGGAGGGTGAGGGGATTACGGTAGGAGTGCTTGGCTGTGGAATCGATCAAATTTATCCATCAAGCCATACCAGGATTGCCAGTGAAATTATTGCGAAGGGTGGCGCTGTTATCTCGGAATTTCCTCCTGGAACACCTGCATACAAGCAGAATTTCCCTGCGCGCAATCGAATTATTGCCGGACTATCGCTTGGAACTTTGGTGGTGGAAGCTGCGGAGGGATCGGGATCTTTGATAACAGCAATTTGTGCACTGGAATACGGAAGAGAGATTTTTGCTATTCCGGGCAATATTGAGCAGGAAAATTCAAGAGGTACTAACAAATTGATCCAGCAAGGTGCCAAGCTTGTGCTCAGTCCCGACGAGATACTCTCTGAATTGCGAATCCGTAATATTAAAAGCACAAAAAAAGCTAAGAAAATATTGCCGGAATCCGAAGAAGAGACTCAAATACTGCATGAGCTATCTCAAAAACCATGCCTTGTTGATGAAATCGTTGAGAAAACAGGATACAACATAATCGCAATAAACTCGACTTTGACAATGATGGAGATGAAAGGTATGATTGAGAACACGGGAGGAGGAAGATACAGGAAAATTTGTTAGCAACAAATTTAATTTCCAATTATCAATTTTGCAATTTTCAATCAAACCTGGAAATTTTTTAAATTGGGCATTGAAAATTTATTGTAAATTGTAAATTGATAATTGATAATTTGATTCATGAATCTAGTCATAGTCGAGTCGCCAGCAAAGGCAAAAACAATTGAGAAATATTTAGGTAAGGACTATAAGGTCCTTGCCTCTTTTGGTCATGTGCGTGATTTGCCGCAAAAGAAGCTTGGAGTTGATATAGATCACGATTTCCAGCCAGAATATGGGATCTTGCCAAAAGCAAAGAAAACGGTGGCCGATTTGAAGAAACTTGCTGATAAATCAAAGATTCTCTATCTTGCAACTGACTTGGATCGCGAGGGGGAGGCTATCTCCTGGCACCTTCTTTCTGCGTTGAAAGTAAAGGAAAATGACCCTAAGGTCAAAAGAATTACCTTCCATGAAATTACGAAATCTGCTCTCGAAAAAGCCGTAGCAAATCCCCGATCTATCGACATGAACCTGGTTGATGCTCAGCAGGCTCGCAGGGTTCTTGATCGCCTTGTTGGTTACAAACTCTCACCTTTGCTTTGGAGCAAGGTAAAAAGAGGCTTGTCTGCCGGTCGTGTTCAGTCTGTGGCAGTTCGGCTTGTAGTCGAAAGAGAGAGAGAAATACGTAATTTCAAGCCGGAGGAGTTTTGGGTTTTGGCGGTTGATCTTTCGAAACTTCGA
>DAOOSE010000070.1:0-2381 GCA_035389625.1 bacterium | reverse complement strand
CAACAGACCTCCCGACAACGGACAACGGACAGGACAATGTTGTCTTTCGAGCATTCTTAGTTGAAAAAGGCGGGAAACCCGTAAGGAAAATGGACATTAAATCAAAAGTCCAAGCCGAAGAAATCAAGAACCTTCTGACTGACGCAAAATACTCTGTTCTTTCAGTCGAAACCAAAAAATCTAATCGTAAACCTTCCGCTCCATTTGTAACCTCTACTTTGCAGATGGAAGCTTCGCGCAGACTGGGATACTCGGCCAAACAAACAATGATGTTGGCTCAAAAACTGTATGAAGCAGGTCATATTACTTACATGAGAACAGACTCGACCAGCCTTTCTGTTGAGGCTGTCGCATCCGCCAGGGAAGCAATAAAGCAAAAATTCGGTCAGGATTACCTTCCTGCTACGGGTATTGTTTATCAAACGAAATCAAAGAGAGCTCAGGAAGCGCATGAGGCTATTCGTCCTACACACTTCGACAAAGAGCAAGTTTCCGATGACAGGCAAGAACAGCGTCTGTATGATCTTGTTTGGAAACGTACCCTTGCCTCCCAGATGAAGGAAGCAATCTTTGAGATTATCGAAGCAAGAATAGAGGCGTCCGGAAAAGACAAGTTTATCTTTTTGGCTAAAGGCGAGAGGATGGTTTTTGATGGGTTTATTCGTCTCTATGCTGAGGCAAAAGATGACGAGTCAGAGGAATCCGAATCAACACTTCCAAAACTTGAGAACAATGAAGATCTAAGGCTGGTCAATTTGATTGCTGATCAAAAATATACCGAACCACCCAAGCGTTTTACAGAGGCAATGCTGGTAAAAAAACTTGAGAGTCTTGAAATCGGCCGGCCTTCGACTTATGCTCCGACACTTTCCACTATTCAAGATAGGGGGTATGTAACGCTCCTCGAGAAGAAATTTTCACCGACGGAGATAGGGGAGATTGTTACTGATCTGCTTGTCAAACACTTTCCGAAAATTGTGGATTACCAGTTTACAGCCAACATGGAAAACGATTTCGATGAAATTGCCTCAGGAGAGCGCAAGTGGGTTCCGGTAATAAAAGATTTTTACGTGCCATTTGAGGCTCTTCTGAGGGAGAAAACAGCTGAGATAAAGAAGGATGACATTATCAAGCCGGAGGAAACCAGTGAGGTTTGTCCTGAGTGTGGGAAACCATTGGTGATTAGATTGGGACGTTATGGCAAGTTCTTTGCTTGTAGTGGATTTCCGGAGTGTAAATATTCCCGGCCGCTTGAAAACAAGATTGATCCTGATACTAAGGTTATTGACGCCGGCGGAGAGACAGTCGCGCTTTCTGCGGCTGAAGAAGAGAAGTGTGAAAAATGCGGCGGTAAGATGGTCCTCAAAGAAGGCCGTTTCGGTGCCTTCCTGGCTTGCGAAAATTACCCTAAATGCAAAAACACCAAGTCGCTTGTCACCTCCACTGGGATGAAATGTCCGGAGTGTGGCGAGGGTGAGGTAATCGAGCGCCGGACAAAGCGGGGAAAGCGTTTTTGGGGATGTTCCCGCTACCCTGGCTGTAAATATGCCAGCTGGGAGAATCCAAACAATAAGGCGAAAGGCGAAGCCGAGGTGGAAAATGGAGAGGTGAAAGGTTAGTTTTTGTTAACTCAAGCCTAAAAAACTCCCGCCTCTTAATTTTTATATGCTCCCCAAATCCGTTCAAAATCTGATTGATGAGTTTTCAAAGCTACCTGGCATTGGGCCAAAGACAGCCGCCAGGCTGGTTTTTTATTTGTTGACCAAGCCGAAAGAAAGTATTAGCACTTTGGGGAATAGCGTGTTGGGGTTGGGTGAAAACCTAGTTTTGTGCAAGGAGTGTTTTAATATCTGTGAGGGTGTGGAAACCTGCTCTATCTGTCAGGACGAAAAAAGGGATCACTCATTTTTGGCAATAGTAGAGGAACCTCTTGATGTTGTAGCATTGGAAAGAAATCTTGGATTTGTCGGCGTGTATCATGTCCTCGGTGGTGTAATCTCACCGATCAACGGTGTCGGGCCGAGTGACTTGCGGATACACCAGCTGCTGACCAGGCTGAAGGACGGTAATGTTGATGAAGTTATTTTAGCTACCAACCCAAACCTTGAAGGTGAAGCAACAGCTGCCTATCTGAAAGACAAAATGACTGAGATCGGGTTTGCTGGGAGAATAACCCGCCTTGCCCGAGGGTTGCCTATCGGAGGAGATTTGGAATATGCCGACGAGGTCACTCTTCGCCGCTCTATTGAGGGAAGAAGAGAGTACTAATTAAGAATTAAGAATTAAGAATTAAGAATTAAGAATTAAGAATTATATTTTTCCTAGTCAGGTCACTGATTCATAATGCATGGTTTTAATTTATAACCCTGTATTAACAATTT
>DAOOSE010000069.1:0-6216 GCA_035389625.1 bacterium | reverse complement strand
TAGTGAAAAGCTGCGGGTACTGCTATCAACTGAAGTGGGCAGTGAGGGTATTGACTTACAATTTTGCAGCACATTGATTAATTATGACTTGCCATGGAACCCTATGAAGGTTGAGCAAAGAATCGGCCGCATCGACCGAATAGGGCAAGAAGCCGAAAAAATAAATATTATTAATCTATTCTATGAAGATACAATTGATGCGAGGATTTATGATCGGCTGCTTGTGAGGCTGAATATATTTGAGGAAGCATTGGGTGGCTTAGAAGCGGTTATCGGCAAAGAAATAAGAGAGTTGACAATCGAATTATTGAGCAAGCGTTTAACACCTGAAGAACAAGACGAGCAGATATCTCAGAGGACTCAGGCAATTGAGAACACACTTGTTGAAGAAAAACGACTGGAAAGCGAAGCCTCCAGTCTCGTTGCATATGGTGATTACATCCTCAACAAAATAAATGCAGCCAAGGAGTTGAATCGCTGGATCAATGGAAAGGAACTATTCAATTATGTTGCGGATTTTATAACGCTGCACTATCCTGGTTCTGATATTAAGTTACTGAATGATGAAGAGGTCATATGCACTATTACTCTTAGCTCTAACGCAAGACTTGATTTAGAGCTATATTTGCGTAGCAAAAAACTTCTTAGCACTACTAAACTAATTTCATTAAATCAGACGTCTATTAAGTACAAATTTTTAAATAAATTATTTGCTGTTGATAAAAAACATGAGATCATCAATCAGGTACACCCGCTCATCCGTTTTATCAATGATGAAATGCCCAAGAAAAAGCACTTTTTTCATCCTGCGGTAAATCTGCAGTTAAGCCGCTCAAAGCTGAGTGATAAATTCAATCCAGGAATTTATGTTTTTTCCATTCAAAAATGGAGCTTTCAGGGCGTACAAGATATTGAAAAACTATTTTATAGCGCGGCTTTGATGGTTAGCGCACCCATACTTTTGAGTCCGGAGGAATCGGAAATTCTCATCTCCACCGTAGCCATGGCAGGACAAGACTGGTATGAAGCCAGGTCAATCCAAGACTGGCCAGCGCTGTATGATATTTTGAATAGCTATTGTTTTGAAAGAGCCGAAGCTGAGTTTCAAAAAGAAAGTAATAGGATTAGAAATAAGAATGACGATATGGCGGATGTTCAACTTAGGACACTAGAACTTCATCACGAAAATCAAAAAAATAAGCTGCTAAAAGAGATACAGCATTTGAGAGAAGCAGGAAACGACTTTCAAGTAAGAATGCGCGAACCTAGAATAGCAAAACTCAAAGAAAAGATCGATGTACAGAAGGCTAGCATACACAAGAAAAAATCCCTGGTAATGCCTCAACCGAAAGACATTTGTGTAGGTGTAATCAAGGTGGATTAACAAAAAAGGAAACACTTTGGAAGCAGGAAAATGCACTACACCTAGCCGTCGCAGCACTGCGACTCAGTTTAGCAAAATCGCTACTAATAAATGCGATGTTGTTATTGGATTTGACTTTGGTACATCGTGTACCAAGGTTATATTGCAGACACCGAGCTTTTATAACAGATGGTGTGCAGCCGTTCCTTTTCAACAAAATGGAAAAGGGGCCGAAAAATATTTTGAGCCATCCAGAGTATACTTTAGTTGTCCCGATGGCCGAGTCCACCTTGGCAGTTTCCAGAATGCACGGCTTTATTCCAACATTAAAATAATCTTTTTGAGTAGAATTAGAAACCAGGTGATTCATGATTGTAGCACAGAGAGTATACCTATCACAACGAATGAATTTATTGTTGCATATATCGCTTGCGTTCTGCAAAAAGTACGGCTCTGGTTCCTTGAAAACCATGCTGAAAAATTCGGTGACTTCAATTTAGCCTGGCATTTCAATCTTGGGATTCCATCTGGGAGCTTTAAAACTGATAAAATTATAGAGTTCTTACGCATTGCTCAAGCAAGCTGGAATCTTTCTACGAACAAGGAAGAAATTAATCTCCGTGATGCCTTTAAAGAACTGGAAGAGATTAATGCAAATCAGATCGAAGCATCTACCGGAACAGGGGAAATTAGTATTGTTCCTGAGATTACTGCGGAAGGGATAGCTTATTCGCGTTCCAGGCAACGGTCTGATGGTTTGCACCTTATTATCGATATTGGGGCAAGTACGCTAGACCTCGCCGCATTCACGCTGTTTAAAAGAGATGGAATTGATCGTCATTCGCAATTGCAAACGGATGTCCGATTATTGGGTTCATTTATGCTACACGAAGAGCGAGTGAAGGCAGTGTGGAGCCATACTCAAAAGTATTTGAAAGATGGATATCGGAAATTAAGTATCATGGATCGCATACCAGAAGAAATGAAAATTTACTGGCCATCGCAAGACTTGCCAAGCGATATCAATCTTGCTATCTACGATAAATGTTTTAATGTGATCTTCTCTTTAATACATAATCTTAAAACAAAGAGAGATATTAACTCAGATGCATGGGATAAAGGCTTGCCTGTTTTTTTATGTGGTGGCGGAAGAAATATCCCATTTTATAAACGCGTGATGAGAGATGTTAATGTTCGATTTATCCTAGAATGCGGCTGTGCGGAGCTACAATTTAAAGACCTTCCAAAACCGGAAAACCTTCTAATTGATGATTTTTATCGTTTCGCTGTGGCTTATGGATTAAGTTTCTTTTCGTTTGAGATTGGTGTAATAAAACCATCAGCAAAAATACAAAATATTAAGCGACGGTTCAGCGATAAATACGAAAATGTCAGTTTTATTGGGAAAGAACAAGAGTAGCGTGCTCTGGGCAAGTGCTGAGATTGTTCACATTGCGTCAGATTTAAATAATGTCGAAAGGAAAAAGACCGTCCAGCAATCATCACATTTATACAGACTACTTTCATTATATTTACGTCAGGCAAACAAATTGAATATTTCGATACAAATATTTTGAAAGAAAAGCTATGGCCACCATGCCGAAGAGGGATAAGACTATTTTAATGTGACAATTACTGAAGCTTGGCTGCTCCTATCGCCAGATTGAAAGAAAAACCAGCGTTCGTCGTACGACTATAGCTAAGTATGATCCTTAGCGTTCAAAACTGGCCAAAGTGCTCGCTGCGAAACGGAACAACACTGGTATCACCTGGGATAAATATGTTTGCCCTTGATTACACTGGTGGTTCTGCACCTTGCTGGAGATGAATATGAACGAGCATGAACTTGAAGGAATAGAGCAATTAGCGGATCATGTAGTATCTCTTGCTGACTCGTGGATGCGTAATCCGTTGGCTTACTTGTCCTCAATTGAAGATGATACTGAATTTCAGCGATTGGAGGAAGCACGAGACGAAGTAAAGCGTCGCAAGTTTTCCATTCTTAGACAACTTGATCCAGAGGAGAGATGGCATCTCACACGTCGTCATGCTGTTTGGATCAACGAATATGACTTGAACATTGTTCTTATAGACAAAGCAGAGCCTTCCTCAGTTTTTCGTGGTAATCACATTGGCTTGGAATGCGTGCTTTCCTCAGATCATATGGATGCTCTTAGAACGTTCTACTGGTGCGGTGGGATCATTCTCAGAGTGGAAACAAAGTGGGTTTATTTGATGCAAAGAACTCACGCTGAAGATCCTACGATTTGGGAAGTGTTAAAGTTTAGAGAAATGCTTGAGGAAGGTATTTCCATATCCGGAGAGTTCACTAGACGCGACGCTATCTATGATGGCGAGCATACATGGCTTTTTGTGGGAAATCGTTGGGAGAACGCAGACAACATTTTAAAGTTGGATTTTGGGCATCACATAAACGAACGGGATTATTTTTTAAAGATACTTGAAAAGCAACAATCGGAGAATCAAGAATAACACTATCAGAAGAAGTGAAAAATCATGGTCACTTCTATTCAGCGTTCGGTCTGATCAATGTCAATTATTTTTTCCTATCAGCGACAATTAGAATTCCCGTTTTTATTTAATGCCAAGGGGTAACGGAAGGAGCCCGGAGGGCGACTGGAGTTGCCCCTTGGAGCCGCTAGTTTACTCCTCTTCCAAAGGGTGTTGCTGGATTTTTTTTCTGTGATGATTCAAGGCGGTAGCTGGGCAAATTGATCTCTATAATAATGCTGTGATGGACCAGGCGGTCGATCGCCGCGGCCGTTGTCATGGGATCTTTAAAGATCAGCTCCCACTGCGAAAAAGGCAAATTGCAAGTCAGCATAATGCTTTTTTTCTCATAGCGGTCAGCTAAGAGCGTAAACAGTACTTCCATTTCTTCCCGGTCATATTGTACATAGCCGAGGTCATCAATAATAAGGGCATCGTACCGGGATAGCTGTTTGAGAGTTCGGGCCAATTTCAGTTCTTTTTTAGCTGCCAAGAGCTCTTGTACCAGAAGGCTGCAGGGGCGAAAAAGTACGGGACGGCCATTTCGCACCAGTTCTTGTCCAAGCGCACAGAGAAGATGGGTTTTTCCGCTGCCCGGGTTGCCAAAAGCCAAAACATTCTCTGCACGGTCCAGAAATGAGCCTTCCAGCAGCGCGCCCAATTGGGCATTGACTTTCATCGGCAAACGGTGCCGATCAAATTGGGCAAGACTTTTTTGCAGCGGTAAACGAGATGCTTTCAGCATGCGTGCAATCTTTTTCTGCTCGCGGCTCTCGGTTTCCCGGCTGATCAAGTTCAGGAGAAATTGTTCATAACTCCAGCCTTCTTGTCTGGCCATATCGGCGGCTTGACGATATTCTTGTTGCATGGCAGGCAATCGCAGCGATTTCAGCGCTGGAGCAATTTGTGAGTGAATGGATGCTTTCATTGCCCAGCCACCTCTTCCAGAAGCGTGTCATAAGCTTTCAAGTTGACCGCATCTACATGGACTGAGATTTGGCGAGGCGAGGTGTTGACAGCATCCTTAACGATTCCAGCAATTTCTTCCAGTACGATCGGTTCATTGTTATCAAGTTTTGCCGCCAATACCGAATCGACGGCGGTTTCATTTTCCCGAGCTGCTAATTGCAAAAGATGCAGATAGGTTTTGACTCCCTTGTAACCTGATTGTTCTTTGAGAAGATCGTAGACGACCCGGAATCGATGGGTCGGAAAAAGCTCATCGCGGTAGCAGTAATGCTCAAAAGCGCCCGGCTTACGTACAAGAGAATCAATGATATGTCGGTATTGGATATGGCTCTGGTCCCGCCCGCGCAGCCGGGGCAGACAGTCTATTTTGCATTGACCGTAGTATATTTCCAGCGTATCGGCATAGATGAAAATATCGACCCATTCATCGCGAAGACGACTGTCTACCGAGTAGGTATTATTTAAAACACGAATCGTGCCGGTCTGCCGTACTCGCACCCGAATTTGCTTGACCGAATTTAGCCGGCGCTTGGGTAACAGGTGCATGACCATCAGCTCTTCTAGAAGTTTTTTCTGCCTGCCCGCATTGCGCTGTTTGATCAGCGCCTGTAAGAATTGCTCATATTCGTCGCGTGTAGCAAAATCCCGGCTGCCGCGCAATATAAGTTCCTGATCGACTGCAGTTTTTAAGCGGTAATGGCTTTGTTCGACGTCGCCATTTTCGTTAGGCTGACCGGTTTGGATCTTGAGGCCTTGCATGCCATAATGATCCAGTACAGCTTGCCAAGATCGGGTAAACTGCTCCAGATTATTCAGATTGTTGACGGCCGCTGACAAACGATCTGTCCGGTGCTTTCTGGGTGCACCCCCCAATTTCCACAGCGCATTCTCAAACCCAGTCTGCAACGATTCAAAACTCTCGCAAAAACAGATCGTGCAGGTTTCCCAATTGGAGTAGGTCAGCACAAAATGATAGAGCAAGTGCCGGAATAACTCACCGCAGATGGTAACGCCCAGATCATCCATGTGGGTAAAGTCCGACTGGCTGAGTTCGCCAGGCCTATGGATTTGGTTAAAATAAATCTCTTTGGCAGGACCTTCGGTCGCTCGCCAGCTCTTCAGCCGGCGCTGCAACGTACGCAACTGGCCATCAGAAAACCGGCCAGGATACCTCCGCTGCAACCAGGCAAACAGAGTTTTCGCTTGCAGGCGCGAATCATTCTGAACGAACCGTTGTACTTCAGTCCATACTTCGGCAAACGGATCTTCGCGCGTGCGCCAGGTGTGTGGCGCACGACTATCACTGGGCAATTTACCCGATCTGAGATACTTGCGCGCAGTCTTCTCATCCATCTCAGCCATGGATGCCGCAT
>DAOOSE010000068.1:0-6226 GCA_035389625.1 bacterium | reverse complement strand
GCATACTCCTTACTGGGATTGTACCTCAAAATGGCCCGATTGCGGCCGGCATCAGTTGCATCATATTTTCCCAATGTCCTCAGATAATTTGCCACACTCATTATGGCGTCCGGCCACTGGGAAAGGTTAACCTTGCCATCTGCGTCACCATCAACCGCATATTTCAGATTTACCGGCATGAACTGTACACTGCCAATCGCACCTCCCATTGAACCTTTCATACTAAATGGATCAAGTCCGGTTTTCCTGCAAACGCGCAGTAGTGTTGCCATGTTGGCGATGGCTGAATTTTTGCGTTTTTCTAGCCGTGCTCGTTCTTTCTGGGCGCGAGCAGGATCACTTAAGGGATTAACTTTGCCTTCGGCGACCATCTGATCTACCGCCGTTTTCTGAGCGAGATCAAGAAACAGTATCTGGCCGAGAAAAACATTAAACTCCTGATAGTCCCCTGTAAATTTGCCAAGCCCCGATTCCCAAATTAGGACGGAAACAATATCACGTTTCAATACACCGTATTTTTGCTCCGCTCGTTCCAAATATTCGCGCTGGTCCCGGAGAAAGTCTAACCCGGCTTTTTGGTAGTGTTCTTTCATGAAAATCTTTGTATAGTCTTCGTGTTCTTTTTTTTGTATTGCCAGGCTCGCTGGTGTTGCGTATTTAATAATTTCATTGCGGTATACGGTTTTTGACTCAGGCCTCGAAAGCATATCGATGAACTCTTGCCTAGTTACAGGTGTACCTTCTGCCTCGCTGGATTCAAGTGCGGCTACAAGTTTTGCGATGTCTGGATTTATGGGCTGCCCTCCGCTGGAGAATAAATTTCTTGGTTCAATGCTCCATGGCGAAGGACTGGGAGGAACATAAGTCGGTTGCGCGGTGCCTTCATTTGAAGGAACGTGTTTATTCGCTGGCTGCTGTGATGAAGGTATATATGTTGATGAAGATTGGGAACCTCTTATCTGATACATGATCATCTTGGTTAGTTGAGTGATAAAATAGCCACTGAATGTAAAAAGCATCGTGGTCAGAACGATGGCTATTGTATAGGCGATTTTTTCACTTCTGAAGCTAAGCCCTGTTTCGGCTTTTCCCGACACTGCAACTGCCCTGTGCTTTAAAAGCCATTGTACGGGCGGCAATATCCAAAAGGATTTGAACGGCTTATTGTTTTCGGGCATATGGCCGAGAGCACTGCTGCAGAAATACTGCACATTTTTAAAGTCTTTTTCAATACTCCGAACAAGATTTCCTCCACCACTCTTAAGAATCCATTCGCGCACGGCAGTAGATTGATCAAAAGCATGCATCATTCGACCAGATGTTGACACTAAACCTACCTTTTCCATTAGATCAAATGCATCAATTTTTGTCAAGACCACTGCGATGGGGATATTTTTTGTTAGCCTCTTTTTAGCAAAGAGATCTTTTAAAGTTGTGATCATTCGGTCATAGACATCTTGAGGTTCTTCTTTGCTGGGGCCGAGTTCGGCTTTTATTTCTCTAATTTTGTAATCATAATCAATCTTCACCTGAGTAATAGAAAAGGGATCAATTAAGAAGAGGATTCCATCGGTATAGCCAAAATACTTTTGTCTGCGGCGTAGATCTCCGGAATCTGCATATAATTCACCAGCAGCATCATAAATATAGATCAGGTGTTCATCGCCATTCGGCTCTGCTATTTTTAGCAGGAAAGATTCTGGAGAAAGTGTGGTTGTCTTGCTAACAGGCCGCCCCTGATTAAAGAGAGTTTTGTTGACATCAAAAGTACGCTCATCTGCTGCCACCGGAAAACTCATTTCCCGTCCATTTAGCTTGCTGTCGTTCTCAATCTCAATAACACTTGCCATCAGAAAATTGGTTTTGCCAGTCGAAGCGCCCCCGACAATCGGCAGATGAATATTGCGTGCAGAACCAATATCCTGACTCAAGGGTCGATTGCAGTGCGGGCATTGTGCAGCAACTTTCCTTCGGCCCCATAAGGACAGCGTCGGCAGCAAGGCCGAGTTACATTGGCATCTTCTACGAAAAATGCCATAAGAGCCTGGAATTAATCGTTTATGAAGCGACCCGCAAGCGGGACAAGTGTACATAGGGAGCGCAATGTGTTGGTAGCATTCAGAGTGCGGGCATACATAGGAAATACGGCGCCAGACCATTGAAAACCTTTCGATGGTGCGAAAAAAGAGCGCTATTATATATGCACCTACACAAATTATAGATACGATTGCCATATGGAACAAGCCGAAAGCTATAAAAGACGCCAAGCCAGTAGCAGCTGCAACAAAAAACACACTAAATAAAGTTATTGCCAATGGCCAAGTAAGAAACCACAAACCATTGAAGAGAAGCTCTACATTTTTTTGCCATAATATCTTTGAATGCTCGATGTTATATTCCCAAGCCTGTTTGACAATGTCAACGTAATCGAGATAGGCTTTCCTGAAGAAGTAGTTTTTAAAAGCTGGTTCTGGTGGGATGGTCACCTCACTTGCAGAAGAAGCAAGCTTCCCTGAAAAGCAATCAATAACCGCACGAAAATAATTGACCAAAATAAGAATAATGTATGCAATACTGGCAAAAATAAAGACAGGCCCCGCTGCAACATTAAAAAACCATCGTACCGCTAAATAGTAAAGATATAGAACAATCACAGCGATGATAAATTGAACCATAAATTGCCTCCAGTCAATCTAAATACTAGTTACTGCACCATCAGGCATACTCAACGCATCTAAAGATTATGATTAGTGCCCAGTAATTTTATGCAACAACTGGCCTAGAAAAGAAGAATCTTTTTTCCAGTTTTCCCATCGCTTGCTCCAGATCTTATCTCTGGCAAAAGCGGAATCGATTCGCCGTGTTTCAGAATTTGGGATAGAATTATAGATTCTTCTTAATTGTTTTCCTGATATTTCATTTGCAAGCATTGAGTTGGTGGGATCTTCCTTTTGGGACGAGACAAATCTAAATAACGGTATCCAAAGACTAGCAGGGAGACCCTTCTTTTGATTAAGTTTGAAAAGTGCTGATCTTAGCGAGTTGAGCAGCTGTGTCGCGTCAATATCACTTAATCCTTCCAGTAACCGTGCGCCTTCCTGGGGTTCGTAATATTCACGAAAAAAGCTGAATAATGCGATTTCGATTATTTTGGATCTGGCTGTGACATTTTCACGAGGAATCATGTTATGTGCTTCCCGGATTAATGCTACCTGTTTGTCAGCAGATTTGGCACTTTCAATCTGGAAACGCAGGGTAGCAAGATACCGGAGAGTCTTGTATTTCCGCACGATTTCTGCAAAATCGGGAGTATTGGGCACAATTACTTCAAAGGATGCTTCGCCCTTTTCCAGCATATTTATAAGCTGTAATGTCGCACTCCTTTCTTCCGGAGATATTATGTCGGGAGCCTTCAGCAATCCATCAATGGTAAATTGAATAAAAGTTTTATTTCTTGCGACAAGATCCGGTATCTTTTTAAAAAAGGGAATGGCATCGGGGGGCTCAATCTTCCTGGATTGCCAGGCGACATTAAAAAATGCATCCAGGGTTTTTATCGCAGTGGTCTCCTCAAGAAAAGCTTCCATTTCTTTTAAGAATCCCACCGCTCGCTCCCCTTTGAATGTGCTACTGGAAATATCCAGAGCTTTCAGCATGATCAGGAGTGTTTTATCCTGGCTTGTCGCTGCCAGCTTCTCGACTTGGGACCGAAAATTCTGTCGAGTCAGATAATTCAAAATCTGGATGAGCAGTGAAGGTGTCCCGATATTCTTGTGGATTAGGTCATATACAATGTTGTCAAAATTCGGCAGGATACCCTCGTCAATCAACAGCCCAAGCAAGGCGCGGGCCTCATCTTTTTCAAGATTGGACACCGCCAAACTAACGCCTGCTTTATCAATTGTTCCTGCGACTTCATCCAGAATTCCAGTCGATTTGGCAAATTCCACAATTGATGAAAGCCAACCGAAATCTTTATTTTTTTCAATGGCAGTCCTCAGAGTAGGGATTGATTTTAGCCAATATTGTTTTGGAACTTGATTATCCTTGAAGATGGTTGCAGTATCGGATATAGTACTGCGTGTGGCTTGAGGTAAAATCTTCTCAATGAAATAGTCAATATAAAACCGGGCGATATCTTCTTTTTGTTCATCATTTGCTCTAGGGGAAGACGAGGTTTTGACAAATAAAGACTTTGCTATATCATAACCGAATTGATCATTAATGTCTCTTTCTGTGAGAGCTGCGGTGGCTGGAATGAGAATTTCTGGCACTTCATACAGCTGCTTTTCGATGACAAATTTAAGAGTATCCAACAGCTCCGCCTCGGACAGTTCTGCGTTTGCGGTAAGTGTAAATAGGTTGACCAAACGATCAAGATCTTTGGCTTCCCAATTCCCCGGCAGCCAATCAGCGAATGCCTTAAACTGCCTGCATACCATCGACAGTTTATTTTGGTACCAGCTCGACACTTTAAGTGCAAAAGGAGTTTCAGCTGGTGGTACTGAGAAGCGGCCATTCTGAAAATCGAAAACATAATATTGATGCTGCATTTCGATGGCTGAGAATCCGAAATCCGAATCCGCTGTAGTCCCGCAGACCAGAGTGTCAATGTTGTAAGGATTTTTGATATACGTGGTAAAAGTAAATTGCTGTAAAAGTGGGCTGGGTAACAGCATGGAAACGGAGGCGATCCAAAGGGCAATGGCTTCGTCATTATCTACAAGTATTATCCTACGCTTTGACTCCAGAGCCGATTGTACACTGGCTGCAAACGAACTTAGGTGGGCCAAACGATTGTTATTATGCAAAAAGCTGAGTACATGTTCAAGTGTAATCGTACCCGCAGATACTGTCAGTTCGAGGGGCTCCAATACGGTTTCATCAACGCTCTTTTCAGCCCAATAAGGGGCATTCCACTCAGTCACAGGCGTTATCAGGCCGACAAGAGCAGCAGACTCTTTAGCGACAAGAAAATGAGTAAAGAAATTCCCATAGCGTCCGCTGTAATCCGTTCCCAGATAGACCGAACGCGAAATCACAGCTGAGCCATTGGGCAGTCTGTAAAAGGCAAGCGCTTTGGGAAAGGCCTGCCGTTCTTCATCCGTTGGGCGGGTTGGCAGATAGAGGGGAGGCGCATATCCTCCATATCTTTCCAGAAAACTTAGTGTCATTGTATCTAGGCCTCTACTCGCTGCATTCATCTGGAAACCGGCCGATCCTCGTAACCCGGTTTCACACGACGTATAATAAGCTTGTTCAAAGAGCATGGTTCATCTCCTGGAATTCTTGATTCGGGCGAAGTAAAACAACCTTTTTATCGTGCACAAGGTGGATCAGACCTTACGGCCTTCAATAACTCCTTTTTTGTACAGGATCCAAAGCAAAGGGTCTTCAATGCGAAATGGTGTAACTCCACCTGAGATCTTTCCAGCTCTGTCGGGACTAGAGCCGAGGGCCGAAAGTCCGAAAAGTGAAAAGGTTTTAAAATAGTTCACCAGCAAATTAATCATGTTACGCCCGAGCCATTTCTCCAGATGCCCAACTAGGATATCATTAATCATTTCGGAATCAGAGATATCAAAATAGCCGTTATGGTTACTTGCGCGCATTAAGAGCGGATCCACGATGGAGTGCAGTGCATCCATTTTAGAAAATGCGACTGCGACGGGTATATCAATTTTTTGGGACGATTTCAGCTTACGGATGTCTCCAATAAGGTTTGATACACGACTAATGATGTCCTCAGGATTGTTCCTCTCTATTGGAGGGGTAATTGATTCTGGAAGTAAATCACATACAGCAGGTATCTGCAAGGGGTCGAGCAGAAATATCAGTCCATCGGCATTGGCAATATATCTATTCTCCGTCTTCATAATATCGAGCGCTGTGAGATCTTCGCCAGCAGTATCAAAAAAGACAAGCAGAATCTCGATCTCTGCTGTAAATATGCGCATCTTGATTAACGGCATTTTCAGGCGATACACCAGTGGCCTTTTGACGGCTTCGTTTGTCCTTGCCGACACGGTCGCTGGGATTACCTCTTTTTTATCATACACATAGCGTGCAAGTCCCTCATTATATTGCTTCATCGTCCATTCATCAACTGCCAAAAGTGAGGTGTTGAATAGTTGGCCGATGCGCTGTTTTAGCTCATGGATGAGAACAGCCACGTAATGGCTTTTTCCAACCGCTTTTGCACCGACGAGCGCAATTATAAATGTTT
>DAOOSE010000067.1:0-6248 GCA_035389625.1 bacterium | reverse complement strand
GGCTTCGCTCAGCAATTGTTTTTGTTTTCATGATTTTCTCGTATAATCAATTAAAATAGATTAATATCTTAATGATTAACTCCTTTCTTTCAATTGGTTGATTGTACTCTTTATTTAATAGATATTATGATAAATTTCCCTATGAATCATTTTCAGTGTTTTTATTGCACAAAAACATTATAGAGCTTTTAGCTGAAGACAAAAAACCAGTGGGTGTAGTCGGCTCGCCCAGTGACTCTTTTGAGGTAACAATAGATATTCGAGAAATAAGTGCAGAAGATAAACTACTCGGTGAATTAGTTTGCTTCCTCGTTAAGGAGGGCAAAAATAATGTTTTGGTGTTGGGTCAAATTACCGAGATCAAAACAGAAAATAAGTGGCACGAAGAACCATCTTTTAAGTCAGTAATTAAAAGGCACGGGAGCTTACCTCATTTGAGTGGTGTCGCTGATAACCGCATCGCTAAAATAACGATACAGTCAAGTTTTAATTTAGGCGAGGATCATGTCGAAACACCAAAAGCTCACAAATTAGCTAACTCCCCATCAACAGGACAAGCAGTAAAAAGAATATCAAACGATCTGATGAAGTTAATGATGAAAGAGCATAAAGGTTTAGTCTGCATTGGCAAGGCCTACGATACTGATGTCAGGATTCCGTTCTGGTTTAAGCATTATGGCAAGCCGGAAGATGGAGGGGCTGGTGATTCTTATCATATTGGAGTATTCGGCCGAACTGGTTCTGGTAAGACAACGACTGCGGCCAATATGATACTTGGATACGCAAAAAATACAAAGGATATCAGCATTCTTATCCTTGACCCTCAAGCACAATTTTATAATGACATCAAGGTTATTCCCGGCAAAAAATTTAGTGAAGCTGTTGAGTCGGTGGGTGCTAAATACCATAAAATGTCTATTCCAGATGATGTTTACCTGCCAAATGATCCATTTTTATTTGGTGAATTATTATTGACAAGCGGTTTTATATCTGAGGCTTTTGAAATTTCCGCCACTTCGAGAGAAAAATTGGAGCTAATGAGAGATTCATTGATCTACTACACAAAGAGCAGGATGGATCATACTTTTGATTTAGCCAAGTGTAATGGTGACACTTTTTTAAAGGAAATCATTAATGCTTTTTTGAATAGTTCGGAAGAAGAGGAAGAGGGCGGGAAAAAAGACAAGTGCTCAAAATATATAAAAAGGGTCTACGCCAAGGGTCAATGGCGAGATAATTTAGTGACAAGAGTTGAGGAACTAAAAACACAGCTTGAAAATAATAATTTAGACAAGGAGGCCAAAGATCGATGGGATAAGGTTTTGTCGTTGTTCAAAAAAACTGGCAGTAAAAAATCCTTAGACGAGATCGTTGAATTGGTAGTAAAGCAAAACGGTAATGTCTTGGTTGTTAATATATCAGGCAAAAGTGCGGTTAGCATAAAATCAGAAAACCTGCAGGCTCTGTATATGAAAATTATTCAAAATAAAATTGTTGAGATTGGCAAAGAGCTGTATGAGAAAGAAGAAAGTGCTAAGTGCATGATCGTAATGGACGAAGCCCATCGTTTTATTTCCAACATGTCCACTGACCCAAGGATTAAAGATTTAACAAGAGAAATCATTGACGCCGTCAGAACCGTTAGAAAATTAGGAATGGGATATATGTTTATTACTCAATCAATTGAGTCTCTTGATGAAGAAATAAGAAAACAAACTCGTGTATTTGCCTTTGGTTATGGATTAACAAGTTGGTCTGAATTCTCAAAGATTAAAGATATTATAAACGATGACGCATCGGCAAAATTCTACAAATCCTTTATTGATCCCACCAGCAATGGCAAATATCCATTTATGTTTCATGGTCCTATTTCGCCATTGTCATTTACTGGCTCGCCTTTATTTTTAGAGATGGATAAAGAAATGTCCCTCTTTGACGAAAGCGAAAAGGAAGACAAAAAATCAGCTGAAGCTGATGCAGAAGAAAAATAATTATATGTCTATTAACGAACAGCCAGACGAAGAAATCCAAGAGTTAATGGAGAGCCATGATCTCGACGAAGATACCGCCGAGCAGGTTCGGGAGGCCATGGATGAATACGGCGTTGATGAAGACGACGCCGTTGAGTTGGTTGAGGAAGGATTATAACTTATGTCTCAATACTACAATGCTCAACGCATCAAAGGCCTTTATGATCCCGGTCTAAAAGAACCTTTCAAATTATCTCGGTCGAAGATAGACCTCTTTTTAAACTGCCCGAGGTGTTTTTATTATGATCGCAAGCTCGGGGTCAGCCGTCCTCCCGGCTTGCCATTCGCTCTGAATTCGGCCGTAGACGCTTTATTAAAGCAGGAGTTTGACACACATCGGGCAAATGGCACAAAACATCCCCTGATTGAAAAATACGGCATTGACGCGCGACCAATACCGCATGATGATCTTGATAAATGGCGACATAACTTTACTGGCGTTCAATTCTTGCATCAGCCGACCAATCTTTTGATCTTTGGTGCGATTGACGATCTCTGGCAAAATTCTAAAGGCGAATATATCGTGGTTGATTATAAAGCCACCGCAAAAGCGGAAGAAATCACTGAGCTGGATAAAGATTGGCACGAGGGCTATAAAAGGCAGATGGAGGTCTATCAATGGCTCTTAAGGCAAAACGGTTATAAGGTTTCGGATACTGGCTATTTCGTTTACTGTAACGGCATTGCGGACGCTAAGGCTTTTGATCAAAAATTGGAATTTAGGGTCAGTCTAATTCCTTATAAAGGCGACGCCGGCTGGGTTGAGAAAACTATTACTGATATTCATGGCTGTCTCAACAGTGACGTGATCCCGGAAGCCGGCCACGATTGTGATTACTGTTCTTACGTGGAGGCGATTAATAAAAATAAGTAATTGAAATATTAAGAAAAAACAGGTATAATAAATCTTGTAAATTAAAAAATTTATTGACCTAACCCCTTCAGTTTTCTGGAGGGCATGGTCGAAAAAACTCGTCCTACATAAAGATGGTCTTCTGACCAGCACTTGTAGGACGAGTCTATCCTCGAAAGGGGGTGGTGGTAGCACCGAAAGGGGCTATCGGCTGGCGGGAGACCTTTTTTGTGTTGTTCCTCCCTGTATTAAACAGCTTTCAATTCTTTTTAGAGACTATGACTACAGTCTCTTTTTTGATTTCCACATAGACATCCTTTTGACAGTGAGGGCAACGCATACAAAACGAGGCTTCATCCTTAAAGTCGCCTGCATTCAAAACGACTTTATTGCAATAAGGGCAATTGCCAACGCTTGATTCTTTCTCGTTCATAGCATTGTTGTTTGGGACCTCTATAACCAGCCCAATGTTTGCTACTCCATCAGGCTGGCAGAAGAAGACCCTATTCTCTCTCTGAGTCACCCTCGTCGCTATCCTGATCTGCCTCGGGTGTCTGCGGTTCGTTCTCTTGGCTATTTTCTCCTCCCTCCTCAGGAGTCGGGTCCTGGTTATTGAGTTCCTCGTTCATAAGGTTTACCCGCCTTCAGTAAGGAATGAACTTTATTTTGTTTTGTTATCCCTATGCGGAAGGCTTTTATTTATTAATAGTCTTTCAATCACTTGGGTTCGACCACCTCCCAAGAGTTTGATTGCAAAAATCAGTTTTCAATCGGGACCCATTCCCGGCCAGTCCACATATGCTTTTTGCCTCCCATCTCTTTGATTTTAATGCCTCCGATTGATTTGCTTTCGGCTAGTATGGATTTCATTGTTTGAAAGTTATCCACAGCTTTTCGCTTCTTGTTATTTAATTCTTGTTCTTTATTCTTGTTAGGTGGTCTCTCGGACCGATCTCGCCGGTCAGATTGACTGATCTCGGTTTTGAAATGACCGATCTTGGAGTTCGGTCTATTTGACCGTTCTAATTTCAAGAGGTAGTAAACGTTGTAATATCGCTTGCGTTCTTTTTGGATTAATCCGAACTTGATCAGCTTCTCAATTCCTCTTTGCACGCTGGAAACGCTTGAGCCGATTTCCTTTGCCATATGGGCGTGGGAGGGAAAACAATAACCAGCTTGGTTTACGTGCTTGGCCAAGCAATTGTAGATAGCAATGCCGATCGGTTTGATTTTCGGACCGTATTCCTCAATCACGGTCTTACTAATCCAATACCAATCGCCGTTTCGCAAATCTCTGACTTTTACTTTCGGATCAAACATAAAAATTAAAGCAACGGTTCTTGTTTTCCCTGCGGTTGGTTTGTTTTCACTTGGTTTTCGCCCTCTTTGATTATCTGGTTATTGCTATCTTTGATTGTCCAAAATTTAAGCGTTAAAAATCTTTGCGGTTGAAATCCTTTATAGGAATGAAGCCAGCTTTTGCGGAGGAACGTGTCAAAATCCACCTCATAAGTTTTCCCTTCGTCCCGAGAGTAAAGCCGGATCAGCTTGCATTCGCTTTTTCCAAGTTGTCTTATCACTTCCTCGTCCAAGCCCCACGCCTGCGACTTGCGGAAGAAGTGTTCGGGCATGACCAGTTTGGTAAAAACAGACCCGTCCAATTCGCCGACCAATCGTCTGGTGCCATGCACCGTTGTAATGTAAAAATCCATATGTTATCACAGGGATTATCTGTGATCGCACCTCATTCCTTTTCCCGACACGAGGGCTCTATTCGGTCGGGAAAAGAGTGGGATGCCATCGCTAGCTATTTTTTCTTAGCCAGCTCTATATCAATGTTCGCCAAAGCGTCTTTTACGCTTTGTCTGGTAATCGGATTTTTAAGATCCTCGGCGCTGAAGGCCTCAACGATTCTCATCCTGCGTTCGATTAGATCCTCCCGGGTCATGTTCTTGATCCCGTCCGTCAGTTTCTTGACCTGGTTGATTTTTTCTTTCCTCATAGTTTTGATGGTCAATATAGTCGATGAGAGTAAAGGCCATTCTTTTAAAGCAAACATGGACACGCCACAATTCCTGGCGTGTCGGCTCTCGCCCCAAGACTTCAGCCAAATTCTTGCGGGCGATGTCCATGAGCCTCTGCTCATCTCGACCGACTTTCGACATGCGATTAAATTGTGAATACAAAAGACCTCACACATGACCCCACACTTTATTTTTTCTTTATAAATATTTTATAAACAATTTAAGTATTTTTACTTAATTCTCAAGGCAAAAAAATATCCTCGACTTTGCACCCAAGAGCGAGGGCTATCCTCTGGGCCGTTTCCAAGTTTGGTTTTTTCTTGCCGGTTTCGTATCGGCTTATCACGGTATTGTGTTTAAATCCGAGTATTCGGGCAAGCTGATACTGGGTCAAGTTTTTCTTGATCCGAATGTCTCTTAGTTTAATGTTGGTTGGGGTGGTCCGCATAAAGTTATCTAAAAATAGACCTCTATAGTCATATTAAGTAATTTTACTTAATTCGTCAAATAGTGTGCTGTGGATAAAGTAAAAATGCTTAATCTTTACAAAAAATAATTAATAAGTTAAACTTAAGGTAGTGGATAAACCAATAAATATGACATTAGGCACATATCTAAAAAACCAAAGGGAACACGAGGAATTAAAGGTGAAGGACGTCGCCGAACGTCTCGGCGTTTCCTCAAGCTATATCAGCCAGCTTGAGAAGGGCGACAGCTTTCCATCCAAGAAACAGCTCGCTTCCCTGGCTAAGGCCTATGAGGCCAACGAAGAAGAGTTGGTCAAATGTTGGGCCGAATCAAAAATACATCAGGTCGGAATCGCTACCGACTATCGTTTTGATATTCGAGAAGTCGGCGAGAAGAAAGTTTCCGAAATGGCTAAGAAACTGGAAGAGAGTTTGAACGAATTTAAAGAGACTGTCAGCTCCCAGACTGGCAGTGATTTTGAGTCGGAGTTTTTAACAGTCCCGGTCTTTGACGATCTGGCCAACGGCGATCTGGAAAAACTTTATATGTCAGGTCAGGATTTAATTGCTCTGCCTAAAAGGGTGCTGACCAAAAACCACCGCATCTTTTCCGTTCGGGTCGGCAAAATACGAATGGATGAGATGGGAATAATCGATGGCGACATCGCAATCTTTGATAGGGATGCCAAAGTTGCGAATGGCGACATCGTTCTGATCAACACGCCAGACGGGGTCATGGTGACTTATTATCACAAACGGGGCGACAATCTGGAGATAAAGCCGGAACGGAAAAAATTCAAGCGAATGTATAAACTTAAAGACATACCAATACTTGGTAGGCTGATCTACCATGTCAAAAAATATTAATAATAAA
>DAOOSE010000066.1:0-6484 GCA_035389625.1 bacterium | reverse complement strand
GCTGTCAACTCCTATGTATTCGACTGAGGAATCCAGTATCTCTGTGAGAACTCCGTTGCCACAACCAAAATCAAGTATTCTGTCCCCTGCCCTCGCATAGGAACCAAGCTCCTTTATATCGCTTGGCAGATAGCTTCTGGATATTGAAAAAGCGGCTGCAATCTTGTTATAATCAGCAGTTGTCTTCTTTGCTAAATAATCTGAATACTCAGCCTTCATATAGATGTAGATGACCAAACTAATTGAACAATTTGTAATAGCACTATCTCAGGGTGATGATTTTAGCGTCTCGTCACTTGAGAAATTAAAGAGAAAGTTTTCCTCGAAAAATAAAGTCACAGTTCTGCGAAATGATGAACTTGTTCAAGCCTACCACAATTTGGTCGCGAAGAAAATTCTTAAAGAAAACCCGAAGCTCGAGCGACTTATTGCAATAAAGAACACACGTTCTGACTCCGGTATTGTGGTGGTGGCGGTACTGACAAAGCCTTATCCGTGCCCGGGAAGGTGTATCTTTTGTCCCAGTGAGCCAAGTGTTCCCAAAAGCTATCTATCCGGAGAGCCGGCAGTAATGCGGGCAATTGATGCAAAGTATGACCCTTTCATACAGGTGACAAACAGGTTGAAATCACTCAATGCTGTTGGCCATGTCACTGATAAAATCTCTATCAGAATAGTTGGTGGCACTTGGTCAAGCTATGAGAAACAATACCAGAGTTGGTTTGTAAAAAAACTATTTCAGGCTTGTAATAGTTTCGGGGCGAAAGGCGAAAGTTGGGAGGGCGAAAGTCAAACAAACTCTTTGATCGCACTACAAAAAGAAAATGAGATTGCAAAGCATAGAATTGTTGAGCTTTCTGTTGAGACTAGACAAGATTTGATTACAACATCAGAGATCAAGCGCCTAAGAATGCTAGGTGTAACCAAGGTTGAGCTTGGGGTGCAATCATTGTATGACGATATATTACACCTTAATCAGCGTGAAACAACAAACGAAGACACGATTCGTGCCACCTTATTACTACGAAACGCTGGATTCAAAATCTCATACCAGATGATGTTAAATCTGCCGGGCTCAACTCCTGAGAAAGACCTGGAGATGTTTCGGACTCTTTTTTCCAGTCCCGATTATCAGCCTGATCATTTGAAGATTTATCCTTTGGCGTTACTGCGTAATACTGGAGCATTTCATCTCTATGAAAAAGGTGGATTCAAGCCATATACAAAGCAAGAGTTGATCGAGCTTATCAGTCAGATTAAAGAGATCATTCCTAGTTATTGCCGCGTCGAGCGAGTGATTCGCGATATCCCAGCCCATAATATTGTTGAGGGGGGCGTAAAAATTTCGAACTTACGGCAAAGTGTAGCCAAGCATATGAGCATTCTGGGTACTAAATGTAAGTGTATAAGGTGCCGTGAGATTAAGGGGATAGAGATCGATTCAAAAAAGCTGAAATTTTATATGACAAAGTATTCATTCGGTGGAGGCACTGAATACTTCTTGAGCATTGAAGATAGCGCACGAGAAATCTTAGCCTCATTTCTGAGACTAAGACTATCAGAGTCAAATCTAGGAAAGAGCAATAAACTCAAAGGCTGTGCAATTATCCGAGAAATTCACACTTATGGTCCGGTCGCCGCGGTGGGCACTAAGCCAAAAAACGCGACCCAGCACAAAGGGCTGGGCAAAAGACTCATCCGTAAGGCTGAAAAGATCGCTCTGAGTGAGGGGTATAGCAAAATTGCCGTAATTGCCGGTATAGGCGTCCGAGAGTACTTCCGAAAGCTTGACTATGAACTCGAAGAGACGTATATGGTGAAGAAGTTGTAAGTTACAAGCTTAAAAAGTTAAAAAGTCTTGCGTTCTCTGAGGTGTGGTTTAAAGACTGCTTAGCACTTAGTACTTCCAACTTAGACTAATCTTATTCTCCGTTTGTAGGGATTGAGAGATTGGCGATACTTTCCCAGCTCTCAAGGGCTTTTTGCGCAGCTTCTGTCTGAGCTCTCTGCTTGGAAGCCCCTTCTCCTGTGCTAACCTTGGTCTCTCCCAGGTATGCACCGACCTCAAACTGCTTGGCATGGTCAGGTCCCTCTTCGCGAATTACTTCGTATGTGGGGGTTACACCGAATTTTTCCTGGGAAAGCTCCTGGAATCTACTCTTTGCGTCCAAGTGCAAGCCCTGTTTAAGAATAGTTTCGAGCTTGTAGCAAATATTATTTAAGACAAAATCATACGCTTTTTCGTAACCCTGGTCGAGGTAAATGGCCCCGATGAGAGCTTCAAAGGCGTTAGCCAGAATGATATCCCTTGCCTTGCCGACGTTTTTAGACTCTCCGCGAGACGTTCTAATCAGGTCGTTAATGCCCAGTTTCTTTGCTTCTTCTGAAAGCGACTCTCCCTTTACCAAGGCGCTTCTCCAGTTGGTAAGCTCGCCCTCTGGTCTGCTGTATTTGTTATAGAGATATTCGGTAGAGGCTAGCTCGAGAACAGCATCACCTAAAAACTCCATACGTTCATTATGTTCGAGGTTGAGAGTTTTGTGTTCGTTGAGATACGATCTGTGAATAAATACGCGCTCTAGTAGTGATTTATCCTTAAATTGGATCCCAATCTTTTTTTCAAGATCTTCTAGTGTCATTCTTTCCTTTGTCTTATTTTTTCAATTTCTTTTTCATGTTTTTTATATACAGTGCCGAGGACACCGTTGACAAATTTTGAGGAACTTTCGTTGCCAAATTGTTTTGAGAGTTCGATTGCTTCGTTGATTATCACCTTGTGTGGTGTGGTCGGGTCATTAAGCAGCTCATAAATGCCGAGTCTCAATACTGCTCTATCAATCAGTGAAATTTGCTCGAGGGGCCACTCGGGGGCAGATTCGATGATAATGTCGTCTATATCCTCGAAACTAGATACTACGCCCTCAACAAGATTTTTAATGAATTCCGGTTCACACCTGTCATCATATTCAGAAATATTTCGATCTTCTATTTCTTTAATCTCGCCCTTGTTCCTAAACTCCCACTCGTAGAGTGTCTGCATTGCAATCATTCTTGATAGATGGCGATTCATAAAATAAGTGTGAGAGTGTGAAAGGGCGAGAGTTCTAAGTATAAAGATTAAATTACTTAGTACTCAGTACTTTCACACTATTTAACTTCTATTACTTCTTTTTTCTTGTATGTACCACAATTGTAGCAAACCACGTGTGGCAGCTTAGGTTCGTGACACTTTTCGCAGAAAGTCAAAGATGGATGAGCAACTTTGTCGTGCATTCGACGCATGCCCTGTTTGGAATTGTTCGTTCGTTTCTTTGGTTCGGCCATGATTTTCCTTTTTACTCTAGTAGAACTTAGATATTATTACACAAAGAAGTGCAAAAAGCAAGATTAGGTACCAGATGCAATTGCATGTTAATTAATTACAATATTAACCAATTTTCCTGGTATAACGATTGTTTTTATTATTGATTTGTCCTTGATTAAACTTGTAATTTTTTCCGACTCAAATGCTCTTGTCTTCATCGCTTCATCGGAGCTTTCCGCTGGCATTGAAACTTTGTCGCGGACTTTCCCGTTCACTTGGATCACTATCTCAATATTCGCGGCAGTTAGAAGACTTGGATCAGCTTCGGGCCAATTGGAAAACTCAATGCTGTCGGTAAATCCTCCCATCTCCCATAGTTCCGATGCGATGTGGGGTGTAGCCACAAAAAGAAGCTTCAAGTACGAGCCATAGGACCTCTTGTTGATGTGGCCAACTCTTTCAAGAAGGTTATTGAACTCCATCAATTTAGCGATAATTGTGTTGATCCCAAACCCTTCAAGATCGTCCGTGACACCCTTGATAGTTTGGTTTAGCTTGATCAATATCTCCTCACTATCAGGATCGTCGTTTACCATCGAAAAATTGTTCCAGACACGCTTGAGAAAACGGCTAACACCCTGAATACCTGCCATACTCCAGGCTGAATCCTGGTCATAAGGACCGATGAACATGATGTAGGCTCTGAGCGTGTCAGCACCAAACTGTGCCGTCATTTCATCAGGATTGATGACATTTCCACGGGATTTACTCATTTTTTGGCCATCAGGGCCAAGAATCATGCCGTGAGCAATTCGTTTCGCATAAGGTTCACAGTGCGGAACTACACCCAGATCAAAGAGAAATTTGTGCCAGAAGCGTGAATAAAGAAGATGAAGTGTGGTGTGTTCCATGCCGCCATTATAGATATCAACCGGCATCCAATAATTAAGTTCTTTATTTTTTTCTTTAAAAATGTTTTTGCTTTTCGGTTTTTCTTTTGGTTCTGGGGTCTGGGATTTTGGTTTTCCTTGCATGGCGTATGCCAGGTAATACCAAGACGAGCCGGCCCAGTTGGGCATAGTGTCAGTCTCACGTTTGGCCTTTCCTCCACACTTCGGACAAGTCGTATTGACCCAATCCGTAATTTTGGCAAGGGGCGACTCACCCGTATCAGTCGGCTCATAGTTTTCAACATCAGGTAGGGTTACTGGTAGCTGGTCTTCTGGCACAGGCACAGTGCCGCATTTTTCACAGTGAACGATTGGAATAGGCTCGCCCCAATAATGCTGGCGAGAGAATATCCAATCCCGGAGCTTAAAATTGGTTGTCTTTTCCCCCTGCTTGTGCTCATGAAGCCAGTCAATCATTTTGGCTTTGGCCTCGGTAGTAGGAAGATTATTCAGAAATTCCGAATTAATTCCCACTCCCGCATCCGAAAAAGCGTAATTTTGTTTGACTACCATCTCAAGCGGTAGACCATTGTTTTGGTAAGTGTTTTCTCTCAGTGCTTCTTCACCGGTCAGCCAGACAACCTCGTGGCCATCTGCTTCCTCGGCAGAAACTGGATCCGGCGTCTCATTGACAAGCTCACAAAGTACTGGCTGGTCATAGCGAGATCGCCAGACTTTCTTCTGTGGATTGTAGAAATGTGACTCAACAGTGCCGCCGATACGTTCTACTGCTTTGACGTGATATCCGGTTTCCTCCAAAACTTCTCGTTCAGCTGCTTGCTCTGGTGATTCCCCCTCGTCAATACCGCCGATCACTGAGCTGGACCAGCCAAATTCAGGCGTCCGAATGATTAAGAATTTACCTTCCTTATTTCGAACAATTGCAGTGATTGTGTTGCGTGCTTCTGCCTCGTCGCTCTTGTTTGATTTACCATAAACAGGCTTGACCACATGCTTGATTGGCAAATTAAACCTTCGAGCAAATTCCCAGTCACGTTCGTCGTGGGCGGGAACGGCCATAATTGCACCTGTTCCGTATGTGGAGAGGACGTAATCGGCAATAAAAACTGGTATTTTCTCACCGTTGACAGGGTTGATTGCTCTGATCCCCTTTAGCTCCACGCCGGTTTTTTCTTTTTGCAGCTCTGTACGCTCTAGGTCTGACTTCTTCCGAGTGCTTGTTACATATTCACTTACCTTATCATAATTCGTAATACTGTCTTTAAGGTTTTCAACCAAGGCGTGCTCAGGTGCAAGAACCATATATGTTGCGCCAAAAAGTGTATCAGGACGAGTGGTGAAAACTTGTATTTGGTATTTAGTATTTGGTATTTGGAAATTAACCAGGGCACCTTCACTTTTCCCAATCCAATTTACTTGTTGTGATTTTATTTTATCCAAATAGTCGACACTCTCCAGGTCTTTGATCAATCGATCGGCATATGCTGTAATACGAAGAAGCCACTGCTTCTGCATTCTTTTTAACGCTTCTGTACCACAGCGTTCACATTTGCCATTAATAACCTCTTCGTTGGCAAGGACTATTTTGCATGAGGGGCACCAGTTTACTGCCATTTCAGCCTGAAAAGCCAGCCTGGGAGTGGTGGTGTCGTCATCTGCAACCTCGATGAGCTTTCCCTGCCCTGAGCCTGTCGAGGGGCCATCAACAACTGCATGTTTGTAGAATTGTAGAAAAATCCACTGAGTCCATTTGTAATACTCAGGGTCGGTAGTATTTATTTCCCTGCTCCAGTCGAAAGAATAGCCGAGGGATTTTTGCTGGCGCTTGAAGGTTTCTATGCTGGACTTGGTCACCGCCTGCGGCTTGACCTTGTTTTTGATCGCAAAATTCTCGGTTGGCAGGCCAAAAGCATCCCAGCCCATCGGGTACATGACATTAAATCCTTGCATCCGTTTCATTCTGACGTAGGCATCGGTTGCGGAATACATCATGCAGTGCCCGACATGGAGACCGGCACCTGACGGATAGGGAAACTCGATCAGATGGTAGTGCTTGGGCTTATCGGAAAAATCCTCTGATTTGCCGTACTGTTCGTCTTCCCATTTTTTCTGCCACTTCGCTTCGATTGCTTTGAAATCATAGGGTTTCATGGTTGGAGTCCAATCTTAAATATCAGAAGTAACATATCAAAAACAAAACCAAAATCCCAGACCCTGTAGTGGTTCACCTACACCCGTACACATCGGCTTTTGTTAATTACTGCTAAAT
>DAOOSE010000065.1:0-6486 GCA_035389625.1 bacterium | reverse complement strand
GGCAAATTAGTTCAAAGTGTCCCAACTTCAGCACTTTTTCAAAAAGCGGTTTATTCTCAATCACACTCTTGTGCCCCTCTTTACCGTCAAAGTAGGAAAGATGAAGCTGTTTAATATTTGGCAAACTCTTGATCTCAGAAATAATATCTTGGCCGGATATTAAGCCGTGGCAAGTGTCGTAACAGAAACCAGAAAAATCATGCCACTCTTTGGGGTCGATCGTCGGTTGTTTTTCGTTGGTGATTGGTAGGTTTTCTATCAGGCTGGGTATTTCGTTGGTTAGAAAATAATTTTTAAAAATTTCTTCATATTCAAGACATAGTTTTTGATACGGAATGTGCGATATAACGTACTGTGGTTTGAGCTTGGTAATTAGCTTTTGAAATGATTGAAAGTTTTGGGGCCTGTATTCGAAGTCGTATGGAATATGAACGGTAATTATTTTCATCCCAAACGTTTGTTCGAGACTTCTAAGATAATCGACGTCGAGAGTATCGAGGTAGCCATTACTCCCATATTCCCTTACCATTAATTCCAGATATTTAAATCCGGCCTTATTGGCAATTTCAAAAATCCGGTTGAGCCCATAGGGTTGCGGGGTGCCAGTGCCAAGCGAAATGATCGTTTTGTTCTTCATCTTCTTCTAATTTTTCTTCTTCATTTTTACTGATTATAACTCAGTTTCCACCGAAATCAAAATATTGTCTCGATGCGTCTTTAAACGATCGTTCAGATATGCTATAGTAAATATGATGGGATGGAAGAAACCAAAAAGTAAAAGTATGCCCGAGATAGCAAAGAATGTCACGATTGCCACACTTGATTTCTTTCTTGGAATTCCTGAAACGACGATTTCTATTACCGATCGTAAGACTGTTTATCGTGCTATCCATGGATATTTCCCGGAGAAGAAGCTAACAGTTGAAAGCGTTTGTAGCTATTTCAATTCACTTCGCAAAAGCGGATATATTGAAGTTGTAAAGGATGGTGAAGGAAAAGAGTCTGTTTGTTTCACTAATAAGGCTGTTATTAAAATTTTAGATCGAATTTCCGGTAACTCGCGTTGTGATGGCAGGAGTAGATTTATTTCCTTCGATATCCCGGAGCGATTTAAGAGTAAGCGCAATCTTTTTCGCAGAGCAATAAAGAGGATGGGTTTTAAACAAATACAGAAAAGTCTCTGGGTGTGTGACCGCAATATTGGCGATCTGGTGGAGTTGGTGGAAAGAGAGTATGGGGTATCTCAATATGTTGTGTACATAGTAGCTGAGAAGACGGATATTGATAGTACAATCAGAGAAATGTTCTTAGTGGAAAATTGATTCAAAATTAAAGTTAATCTGTCTGTTCCATAACTATAGCAAAACTAAACGATCGTTTAGTTTTGCTATGAGGAGTATTTACCTAAGTTTGTTTATTGAATGTAAACGTAAACAGGGCTACAATCATAGTATGAATAAAGCTGAGGCTAAAGAGCGGATTTTAAAATTGCGTAAATACATCGATGAGATGCGATACCGCTATCATGTTCTTGATGATCCCACTATTACCGATGCCGAGTGGGATTCTTTGATGCACGAGCTTATTGCTCTGGAAGAGGAGTTTCCAGAATTCCAAGATCCCAATTCTCCTTCCCAGAAGGTCGGTGGTAAGCCATTGGATAAATTCGAGAGTATGCGTCATGAAACGCCGATGCTTTCTTTGAATGACGCTTTCAATGAGGGCGAGCTGCAGTCCTGGTATGAACGGATTGCTCGCTTGGTTCCCAAGAAAACAGTCGATGATTCCGGCTTTTTCTGTGAGATCAAGATGGATGGTCTAGCTATTGAATTAATTTTTGAAAAAGCTGAGCTTAAGCATGCATTGACCAGGGGGGATGGAATTACAGGTGAGGATATTACCAATAATATTAAGGCAATCAGAGCCATACCCTTGAAACTGCGGGAAAGCTCAAAATATATCGAGAAAGCCAGGGGGAAAATTATTATTCGTGGTGAGATATATATGCCTACCAAGAGTTTTGAAATGCTAAACAAGGAGCGCAAAAGGAAGGGTGAGCCCCTATTTGCCAATCCGCGAAATGCTGCGGCTGGTTCTGTCCGGCAACTCGACCCTAAAATTACTGGATCCAGAAACTTGAGCTTTATGGGCTATTCGATGGTCGGGATAAGCACCGACACCCATGAGGAAGAGCACGAAATTATTCGGGACTTGGGGTTGCCGACTAACAACCACAATCTTTTTTGCAAGGACACTGATTGCGTTGTCAAGCTTTGGCGTGAGTGGGAGAAAATTCGGTCGAAGCTCGCTTACCAGATCGACGGGATGGTAGTAAATATCAATGATGAAAACCTTTTTGGTCGACTTGGCGTGGTGGGGAAATCTCCGCGTGGTGCAATCGCTCTCAAGTGGCCGGCAGAGGAGGTCACAACTATTGTCGAGGATATCCAGGTTCAGGTTGGCCGAACAGGAACACTGACTCCGGTGGCACATCTTCGTCCGGTTGAAGTTGCCGGGTCGACTGTGACACGTGCTACATTGCACAATGCCGATGAGATTGAGCGCAAAGACATTAGGATTGGTGACACTGTGATGGTACGTAAGGCGGGCGATGTCATTCCTGAAGTAGTGAAATCCCTTGCCGACTTAAGGGGTGGTAATGAGCGTAAATTCCAGATGCCAACTGTGTGTCCGATGTGTGGCGGGGCAGTAGAGCGGAAAGAGGGGGGGGTGGCCTATAGGTGCCTAAACCAGAAATGTTTTGCTGTTCAGTTCCGTGGAATTACCCATTTTGTTTCCAAATCCGCTTTTGATATTGACGGACTTGGTCCTAAAATTATCGAGCAACTCCTGAATGAAGGATTGATCAAGGATGTATCCGATATATTTACCCTTACGGTAGGGGATCTAGAACCTCTCCAGCGCTTTGCAGAGAAGTCGGCAGCTAATCTGGTTGCATCTATCGAAGGATCGCGTAAGATAAGTCTAGAGCGTTTTATTTACGCTCTGGGTATACCAATGGTCGGAGCGGAGACTGCGACAGATTTAGCCAAACGATTTCATTCCTTGGAAAAGTTTCTTCAGGCAAAGAGGGGAGAGTTTGACCGTCTCTATGGTATCGGTGAGAGGGTTGGGACGAGCATTAGCGAGTGGCTCGAGCGGAAGAGCAGTCGAGATCTGGTCGAAAGGTTGTTTTCAAGGGGTGTCGAAGTTTTGGATTATCACTCCCCTGTCCAGGCCGATAAATTACATGGAAAACGCTTTGTTGTGACGGGTTCTCTACCTAAGATGACACGGGAAGAGGCTCACAAGACGATTATCCAATATGGCGGCGAAGTGTCCTCTGCAGTCTCGGCGAAGACCGATTATGTCCTTGCCGGAGAAGATCCCGGATCAAAGTACGACCGAGCGAAGAAGCTCGAGGTGAAAATTATCAATGAAAAAGAATTTTTTGAAATGATCAAATAGGAGGGAAAGATGAGTGAGCTAGGACAGGATGCGCCTGATGATGCAGAAGAATTCACAATGGATCGACCAGCTGATCAGGGTCAACGTGTAACTCCTGAACGCAAGGCTGGAATGCTGGCAGGGCTAGCCGCTCTTTCGGCTGTTGGGATTGGTGGAACAAGGCCAGCCGAAGCTGCGCCACAAAAAGTTACTCCGCAAACCGAGCACAGAATTAATTATAAGTCACCTGAAAATCCTTTTGCTGGCAAATATGAACTGGGCGATCATTCACTGCCACCGACAGAAGCTCCAAGTCAACAAAAGCAATCATTTTCAGATAATGGCGGCTTTAATCTCGATGCTTTAGCAGGCTCTTTTGAGAAACAGCAAGAAGAGTCAGGAAAGCTTGCTGAAGGGATAAGAGTGTTGCCTAATGCTGGTGAAGCAGTCAAAACAATATTAGCCTCAAAACCGGAGGGTACGATTCTCGTTCTTTTTCCCTCTGAAAGCGATCAGCTTCATGTTGCTGGGGGAGAGAACAATCATTTTTCAAACGGGGTTTCTGTTGGGGGTCAGGTGGAAAAATACCTCTCGTCTTCTCCTGCCGGCCGGAAAGAAATGCCGGATGTTGAGAGGAAAATTGTTGCTCGTTTTGATGGGGCAAGCCTTGATACGGCAGTTGAGTTCTTTGTTGCTGCCGCAAAATATCGAATGATAGCAATTCCCCGTCAGGGTGGGGAAGGATACACTGCCTGGATCCGGCAGGAGCGTGATACAGAGAAGGGTAAATTCGTGACACTAAAGCCAACAACAGCACCGGAACCGGGAAGAATTGAGGAGGCAATGAGTGCGGATCCTGATTTGGTGATTATTCACTATGTTGATCCGAATTCTGAAAAACGAAACATGCAGCTGGAACCGGATAAGAACAAAGGGGCAAGACGCACAGTAGGGATAGATTTCCGTGCAGGGAGAGAGGTCGATCCTGAAGATGTTTCGGGAATCGGCTCTTATATCAAGGTTGGAAAAGGGCTACCGGCTGAGGCGCAAGAAAGAGAAGTAGCACAAGGACAATAATTGCCATTAGAAAATCCACTTTCAAAAGTTAAGGTCAAACGCCTTTCCGAGATGAAGCATCTCGGAAAGGCTGACCTTCACATACACAGCAATTGTTCGGATGCTCGACCATCAATCGAGGAGGTTTTGGAGTACGTTCAAAATAAAACTGATCTCGATGTCATTGCAATCACTGATCACGATACAGTCAAAGGGGCGATCAAGGCAGCTGAACTGGTCAAAAATGGAAATTATCGATTTGAAGTGATTGTTGGCGAAGAGATAACTGCAAAGGAGGGGCATATCCTTGGACTTTTTCTGACTGAAAAGATTAAGCCAAACCAATCAGCGCATGAAACAATTAAACAAATTCATGACCAGGGTGGAATCGCTGTCGCCTCTCACCCTTTCCAGCACTCTCGTTTGCGCAATCCCAATATGGCGATTATGGACGGGGTTGGCGCTATTACTTTATTTCAGGAGAAAAACACCCTAGATGGAGTGGAGATTGTTAACGGTACTCCTACCCTCCAGAATGAGAACTTGAAGGCCAGTTTTTTAAACAAAACGACACTATTTTTGGCCGAGGTGGGGGCGAGTGATGCTCACATCGTCGAGGCGATCGGGATGGGCTATACCCTCTTTGAGGGCAAAAGTGCAGCAGATCTCAAGCGTGAACTCCTCGAGCGCCAAACTCAGGCAATGCACAAGCGATGGCGGCTTTCTGGATTATTTAAGTATTTATTTTTCTTCATCCCCAAGGGTCTTCGCATGGGGTTCTATACCTTAATAAAGGGCAGAAGAGCCAAAAAAATCGATCTCATAGGGCCGCTGCCGAAGAACTTCCATCACTAAACTAATTTTCCGACAAGCTGAAGCTTGGGATCAGTGGATTTGGAGCTCAAACTTTAGTTTGCTTTCAACACACTAAAGTGTGGTCTCTAATATATTTGCTCTTGTATTTTGGGCTAGTAGTGCTATGTTGAGAATGCGGTGTCTAGAGAAGGCTTCGCTGGTCGGGGTGGCGCATGGTTTTTCATCTGTTCCCGGATCCTTCCTTCGCCATGCGCCACCCACTTGCTTAGTAATTATTGAACGTGCTCTAATAACGTGCTAAGCTTTAATCAGGTTTCATGGAGCATGGATCATGAAACGTTTACTATTTGTTCCATGCTCTATGCTACGTGTTAAATGCTCGACATTGATCAAGTCCGACATATTGCCAAATTGGCAAGGCTTAAATTAATTCCAAAAGAGGAACAAAAATTCTCCACCCAACTCTCCTCTATTTTGGAGTATGTCGAGCAATTAAACGAAGTGGACACAAAAAGCGTCGAGCCTCTATCAAGTGTGGCGGGGTTGGAAAGCGTTTACCAGGAGGATGAAATACTAGAATCCGGTATCGGCCACGATGATATTGCCAAGAATGCCCCGGAATTTAAAGATGGGTTTTTTGTGGTACCGGGAGTATTCGAGTAACAGGCAAAACGGATAACTAATGGTTCTAATTAACGAATAAGCTACTAAGAAACAGTGAATTAATCGTCATTCTGACCCCGACCTGTCGGGGGAAGAATCTAGCGAAGCGAATGCGCTCCGACAAGTCGTGGCTAGATCCTTCGCAAGCTCAGGATGACCACAATGAATGAACTTACATAGTCTAACAATCAGTGAAGCTTCGGAAAAACTGGCCAAGGGCGAGGTTACTTCGCGTGAATTGACGGAAGCAGTTTTGAAGAGGATTGAAGCAATCGATCCCAATGTTGGTGCATTCATCACGGTGACCAAAGAATTGGCTCTCGAACAGGCTGATGCTTCGGATAAGCGGCGAAAAGAAGGGAGGGCTATCGGACCGCTTGATGGCATTCCAATCGCATTAAAGGATTGCGTACTGACCAAGGGGATCAAGACGACTGACTCCTCGAAAATTTTGAATGACTTTATTCCACCTTATGATGCGACCGTCTGGAAACGGCTAAAAGA
>DAOOSE010000064.1:0-6489 GCA_035389625.1 bacterium | reverse complement strand
GACATTTTCATAGCACTCGACGTTGCAGCGACAGAATTATATGAGAATGGTGTCTACAAGTTTAAGACCGAAAACAAAACTCTCTCAAGCACTGAGCTTATCGACCTATACGCCCAATGGATAGAAAAATATCCAATCATATCTATCGAGGATGGACTTGCAGAGGATGATTGGGATGGGTACGTGTTAATGACTGAAAAGCTTGGCAGAAAAATTCAAATTGTTGGAGATGATCTATTTGTCACTAACAAAAAAAGACTACAGGAAGGCATCGATAAGAAGGTTGCTAATGCTATTCTTATTAAGCTCAATCAGATCGGCACAATCACCGAGACCATCGAGACCGTTGAGCTTGCAAACAGTCACGGGTACAATTCGATCATTTCCCACAGATCAGGAGAAACAGAAGATACAACGATAGCCGACTTTGCAGTAGGACTCAGTACCGGTCAAATAAAGACGGGCTCGCTTTGCCGATCTGAACGGATCGCTAAATACAATCAACTCCTAAGGATCGAGGAAGATCTTGGAATAGACAAAGGTTTCTCCGTGACAAAGATACTCAAATAGTGAATCAAGAATCATGTGTTATGAATCAGGAATGGAACATCAACACTTATAGTTTGTCATTCTTAATTCTTAATTCTTAATTCTTAATTCTTAATATAAGGAAACATGGCTTTTTTGATATTGGTTCGTCACGGTCAGTCGGAATACAATTTATTAAATCTTTGGGCAGGCCAAACGGATGTCAAGCTAACTGAAAAAGGCCAAGAGGAGGCCCGCAAGGCGGCCGCCTTAATCAACGATATCACAATCCACAAAGCTCACACCTCCGATATGATACGAGCACAGGAAACACTTGAGATCATACTAAAGGAAAATAAGCACGAGCAAATCTTGGTTAAAAAACATCCAGCCCTCAAAGAGAGGCACTATGGTGACTTGACCGGCATGAACAAAGATGAAGCAAAAAACAAATTTGGGGAAGACTTGTTTCTAAAATATCGAAGAAGTTGGGATGTCTCTCCTCCCAACGGGGAGTCTCTTAAAGACACTTCAGATCGAGCAATTCCCTACTATGAGCAAGAAATTATGGCTGATCTAAAAGCTGGCCACAATGTCATAGTAGCAGCTCATGGCAATAGCTTACGGGCGATTGTCAAACACCTCGAGCAAATCTCGGACGAAGAAATACCCTCCCTCGAGATTGGCACTGGAGTGCTCTATGTGTACGAAATTGACAACGACGGAAAGATCAAAAGCAAAGAGATCAGAGATCACAGTAAGCTCTAACGTATCTCCTCTGTCTGACGGATAGGACCAGAACCACCCAAGAATTTATCGTAAGCGAAAACTGCGACCAAAAGCAATAAGATGGCAGCGATGATTACTATTTTTTTATACCGCATAGAACCTGACAATCACGGATTTGTCCTTAAGCTCAGCAATCCAATCAGCAAAAGTTTGTTCAATTTGTCCGGTTTTATTCTCAACTTTTATAATGTGCCAACCGAATTCACTGCGAACTGGATCTGAAATTTCACCAACTTTGGTTTTGAAGGCAGTATCAGAAAACTCCTTAACCATCTCTCCTACAGCAAACGGCTCCAGTTTTCCACCTTGTTCAGCACTCCCAATGTCCTCTGAATTCTTTTTTGCTACCTCGGCAAAATCCTGGCCACCACGGATATCGTTCAAAAAGCCGTCTATCTTAGACTTTGCTTCGTTTACCTTATCTTCCGGTGCATCTTTATCTACACGGACCAAAATGTGTCTGGCCTCAACACGACTAATCAGTTTTTCATTCACTTTCTCACGTAAAGCTTGCTGTTCAACCAAACGTCGGAAGTCGCTAAGACCCAATCCGTAGAGATCAGTCAGCACTTTCTCAACCTTGTCCTTCCCGCCATTTTGCTCGACAATACCGTCCAGTGTGGTATCCACCTCTTCTTTTTTCACCACAATACGACGCCTGGCAGCTTCCTGAAAAATTAATTTATTTTCAACCAGCTGTTCCATGATCTGCTGGTCAACCTCTTGATAATTGATCCCTTCTTGCTTTGTGGCTGCATAAAAGTGGTGAACGTAGGACTGTTCCCTGAGAAAATCGCCATGCGAAACAAAATCGTAATTAGCCATCGCCACAGGGTAAGGAATTATCCTGCTCACGCTATTAACTATCGGCGCACTGCTTTTGAATCCGTAAATGGCTATTCCTATTCCAAGTTGGAACAACGCCAAAACCAGGAGAACAGCAAGCGCAATTCTTTTTGATAAAGTTGAGCTAAGTACCGACCGGACAGATTGGGTTACACGCTTAATAAACGAGCTTGTTTCCCCTGCCTCGATACCGATTGAGGCCTCGATACCTTTATTCTTCTTAATCTTGAGTGCCATTAAAAAATCAAATTTCATTCAGCTTCCATTCATTTAAGTTACTTCTCTAGCAGATTATACTTTACTTCAACCTCGTTACACAAGACCGCCCCATCTCGAAGTGGCTAGTATCACCAGGGCTGCAATCGAAGAAATGGCTAAATAGGTGGCAAAAGAGTTGTCGGTATGCTTGGCCAAAATAGTGTAACAGTACCCGATAAACAAATAACAGGTCAGCGCCACAATCAGACTCTGATTGATGGGATCAATCAGAAAGAATGTCAGTAAAAGAAAAATCTCCAGTATTATCGTACTGAAAAGAATTAGATATAGCAGTCGCTTATTACCCAGTATTCCAATTTTTTGCTCTGTGTAAGTGAAAAGATAAGAAAAGATAACCAAAACCCCAATCATAACGAGCCAGGGCGGAAGATTGAATTGAAAGAGAAATACATAGAAAGCATATGACGAGGAAAAAGACAAAAAGATCAGGAGTGCAATAGGAATTGCCTCCTTCCAAATTGCCACCAGGCCAAAAATAGAGAACAAGCCTACCAGCCAAATTAAAGTTCGGCCATCTTGATTAATCCAGTAAAAAGTACCAACACTCCAAAGCAAAATTACCGTTAGAAGAATTCGACGAATCGGTTTATTGTATAAAAAAGCCATGATCCCTAACCCGCGTCCTAGTTATTTCAAAGTCGAAAAATCAGCACCGATAATTACGGAAAAATCAGCTAATGGATCCAGTGCAATCGTACTCTTTTCTGCTAAAAGAACAGGAACATCTACCTGCTTCTTAATTGAATCAAGGAGCAATTTTTTCTTGCCCCCAGTATGATCATATATGACCGTTGCCTTTACTCCTTCCTTTACTGAATCAATGTTTATAATTTCTAACTTCTCGTTTTTCTGTAGGCTCTGGGCCACTTTAGAAGCCATCCCGGCAGTCTTAGTACCATTCAAAACCTCAACCTTTGCAGATGTTGCTATATCTTCTTCGGGTGTCGTAAAAATATTACGGGCAAGATCTTTGATTTCCGAAAAATCGCTTTTCTTTGCCTTCAGAACATAACGCCCATCTACAGTATCAGAAACTAAAAGTCCATCATTGCCATTGGAAAGAACCTTGGTTATGAAAGTATTTTTATCAATACTCTTGGTAAGTTCGACCAAGCGTTTCATTTCAGATGGCGTAAGATTTGTTCTAAAGTGGTCTCCAATAATGGTAGCGATATCAAGTATTTTTTTCGGATTTGTAAGTAGACCAGCACTGGCAGCCTTCTCTTTGATTGCCGCCAATATTTTTTGCTGGCGACTGGAACGATCAAAGTCTGAGGAGGTATGTCGGGATCGAGCGTATCTTAATGCAATTTTTCCGTCCATATGGTGCATACCGGCTGAGATTTTGAAGGGCTCGTACCCAACCATTTCAGTGTCCGGAAAGTATGGATCATTGATGGCTTTGTCAACCAATACATCAATACCACCCAATTCGTTGACAATTTTTTCAAAACCAGCAAAATCAATACTCATATAATAATTAATGGGGACACCGGTAATCCCTTCAACTGTTTCCATCATGACAGAAGATCCGCTGCCCTTCTTAATCCTCTCTCCGGAAGCGAACGCCTCGTTTATCTTGCCACCACCCTTCTTGCCTGGAATTGGAACTGTTAAATCTCGGGGTATGGAAATCATTGCAAGCTTGTTGTTTTTAGTATCAATACTTGCCAGGATCATTGAGTCAGTGAGTTCTCCTCCTGGGTGATCACTGCCACCCATACCAACAAAAAGTACATTTACCCTGCCCTCATCCTCACCAGAAATTTTTTCTTGTCCATAAAGCGTTTTCAGCAAGGCAGTGCCACCAAAGCCAGATTCGAAAACTTTTGATCCGGACGAAGCAAGATAACCAACAAATGCCACACACACAACAAAAATCACCAAGAGGGTGGCGGTAACAATCTTAACCGGCCTCCGGCGAAAGAAACTTTTTATCCTAGTGGTTAAAGTCGAAGGTTTTTTCTTGTTTATGAGCATAATTCAAATTACCAATATTAAATTTAGTCAACCAAGACAGAGACGAGACAACAGTTATTATTTTAACGAAAAAGTACGAGGGAGTCTAGTACCACTTCGCCTTAGTTCTTGCACAATCATTATCTTAAGTACTTACCTCTTCGGATATGTAATATGGGGAGGTTTTTCATAATTCGGGAGCACAAAACGAACATAACCTTCCTGAACCCCAACACTTTCATTACCAGAAATAACCGGCACATCTAAAGCAAGGGCAAGTAGGTTAGCAGTTGTTACCGCAATTCGAAGTCCGGTCAATGATGGTCCCTTCGTCTCAACAACAACTTTCGTAACCGCCTCTTTGGTAACATTGTTTTTTTGAAGGAGTAAATCCATCTCTTCCAATAGGCTTTCTGATTGTTTGTTGAGTGGAATGCTGGATTCGGAAACAATATCACTACCCTCTGAGAGTAAGCTGATTATTGTTTCCTTGTCCGTAGTTCTAATTTGTAGATAGAAAATCATACTCTATCTCACGCTCATGCTCACCTAGATATTTAAAGTTAATCAGCTTGTGATTTGGCAGCAAAGGAATTGCAACCTTCGGCCACTCAATTAATCCTATCATTTCTGGATCCGAGAGAAGCTCCACTCCCCCGATGGCTTCAAAATCCTCCGCGCTTTGAAGGCGATAGGCATCAATATGCACCAAGCGTTTGATTTGGGGAATATTTCGCACAGGGTAGGTTTTTAAAATTACGAAGGTTGGGCTCATAATCGGGGCAGATATTCCCAATGCTTCCGCAAAACCCTTGGTGAAGGTGGTCTTTCCGCTACCAAGATCACCAGAAAGCATAAAAATATCGCCACCCTGAGCAGACCCAGCGATCCTGCTGGCTTCGGCCTTTGTATCTTCCTCGTTTTTAGAAATAATTCGCATAATAGAAATAATATACTTCCGATCAAAAATGCACTCAAACCACTACTGCCCGACTTGGGGAGACTGGTAACTGGACGATTGATTATAACATCCGCTTCCCTAAATGGCAATATTCTCATTGTATCATTATAGCGGGAATAAATGCCGGCAATTCCAAGTGAATCTTTAGCTCTACCCTTCTCAACCTTAAAATGAAAAGTAATTTTGAGAGGTTCCCCATTGATTAAGATTTGATCACCAACACCCTTAACCCCAGACACGGAAATGTACCGTCCGATGTATTCTTCTGAAACAGGAAGGGATTCTATTTTGATCGGCGAAGGAAGATCATTTTTCCCCAGTACCACAATATCTGATAAATTATAGACCTTAACTCTTGGCTCCCGATAAGCAAAAGACCATATTCCCTCAACATGTAATTTGTCACCGCTTTGGAGAGACGGAAATTCTTTTTTGCCTGAATAAATTTGTATTCCTCCGCTATCATCTTGAAGATAAAAATAGCTTTCAGAGAGTGTGCCGGGTGGCGCCGTGACCACGCCTTCTATCGCTATCTTTTCCTCCTCTGGCAAGGAAGTAATGTTTCGAATTGGAATGACTGCAATCACTCCGCTCCCCTTCTCCGGTATCACCGGAGGCGCAAGACTATGCTGATTTGGTAATCCTGCAGTCATCTGATTGGTCCACTCCCAGACCTCTCCAAAGCGCGCATAACTCTCGTCTTTTTTGCCCTTTCCAAAAACAACCTCTTCCTTTATCTCACCGTTAGGATCAATAAGTCTCGCGCTATCTCCAGAATCATTAAAGGCAACTTTTGTCATGCTTTTACCTAAAAGAAGGTAGGCAGAAGGAGCGATATTTGTCCCTTTAGGGATAGTAAATGGAGCGCTTCCACCAACCCCGTCATCAATTTGCCAGTCGGAGAGATCGACTTCAATCTCTCCGCTATTGAAAAGTTCAATGAATTCATTGTCGCTACCGGAAGCTGGATGGGGTGAAATCTCCGAAAGGTGAACCTTGTCAGCATAGACAGGCAATGAGTTTTTTAGGCCGGGTGTCGGTAAAAGAGTGCGAAAATCGAATTTGTTATTCCCTGTGGTTATGCCATTCGGAATTCTGGTAATCGCCTTGCCTTTGATAGGCTTTAG